>NZ_FRCW01000003.1:300000-418374 GCF_900143055.1 Fibrobacter sp. UWR3
CATTTTCAGGGAAATTTCGGAAAATTTTCAGTGCAAAAGGGCTTTTGGGCATACTTTTGTTACATATAAATTAAAATTAAGCAGACCAAATGCTCATCCGGAGACCGTTTGGTCTGTCTTTTTCGCAAAACTGCTCTCTGAAACACCCGAAAATTGCACTTTTGCACCCGTTTTTTGTATATTGAAAGCCGTAAGGCCCGCAGGGGGCCGCAGAGATTTGCAAAATGCTTGATAAAGAAGTTCTAAAGACCGTCAGCCGCATTGAACTCAGCGTTCGCGGCACGCTCGACACCGTGATGACCGGCGCCTACCATAGTTCCTTCAAGGGAAACGGCATGGAATTCAGCGAGGTCCGCGAGTACATGCCGGGCGACGATGTGCGTACCATTGACTGGAACGTGACGGCGCGTACCGGCACGCCGTACGTGAAGAAGTTTATCGAAGAGCGCGAGATGACCATGCTCCTGATGGTCGACGCGTCCAGCAGTTCGGAGTTCGGTTCCGGCAAGCAGATGAAGGGAGAGGTCATGGCGACCCTCACGGCGCTCCTTGCCTTTGCCGCCATCAAGAACAACGACAAGGTGGGACTTTTAATTTATACGGACCAGGTCGAACTGTTCATACCGCCGGAAAAAGGCCGTAAGCACGTGCTGCGGCTCATCCGCGAAATCCTCTACTTCAAGCCGCAGCACCACGGCACGAACACGCAGGTGGCGCTGGAGTATGCCGGCAAGATTCTGAACCGCCGTGCCGTCGTCGTGGTGATGAGCGACTTCCTGGACGAAGGTTTCGAGAACGCGTTTAAGATTTTGCGCAAGCGCCACGACGTGCTTGCGGTATCGGTGGTGGACCCGCGCGAAATGGAACTGCCTCCCGCGGGACTCGTGGAACTCGAGGACCCCGAAACCGGCGAAACGCTCCTTATCGATACCGGAGATGCGGCATTTCGCGAGGCGTTCGCCCGCGAGGCAAAGCGCCAGGGCAAGGCGACCAAGGAACTGTTCCAGCGCATGTCGATTGACTTCGTGCGCATCGAGACGCACGACGACTTCAAGGAAACCGTTGCCCCGCTCATCGAGCACTTCAGGCGCAGGGCAAAGGCTGCAAGGGTATAACTCTATGAATCTTATCGAATTCCTGAAAGACATGCCCGTTATAGGCATACTGCGCGACATTCCCCGCGGCGAAGAAGAAGCCTGCGTCAAGACGGCGGCAAGCTGCGGGCTCAAGGCCATCGAAGTCACCATGAACACGGATGGCGCCGAAGGCATCATCAAGGATCTGAAGGCAGCCGCCCGCCCGTACGGCATTTCCGTGGGCGCGGGTACGGTCCGTACCGGAGGCGACCTCGAACGGGCACTCAATACCGGGGCGGAATTCATAGTCACGCCGAATACGAGAAACGACATCATCCGGCTTTCGTGCACGGCCGGGGTCCCGATTATCCCGGGGGCACTCACCCCGACCGAAGTCCAGAAGGCGCACGACCTGGGCGCAACCGCCGTGAAGGTATTCCCCGTCAACTGCGTGGGAGGCCCCGAATACATCAAGGCACTGCGCGGGCCCTTCCGCGACATAAAGCTCATGGCATGCGGCGGCGTGAACGCAGAGAACGTTGGCGACTACTTCCGCGCAGGGAGCAACATCGTCTCGTTCGGCGGGAGCATCTTCAACGCAGGCCTCATGCGCGAAAAGAAATGGGACGAAATCGGGAAGAAACTCACCGTACTTCTCGATGCCGTCAAGGCCGTAATTTAAGGGAAAATTCTACCTGCGGGTGCAAGGCACGCTCGCTACCTGCGGGCGTCGCGCATTTTCTGCTTGTTCATGTACATCGTGGCGTCGGCGCTGTGGAGCATTTCGTCCGTGTCCTTGTAGCCCTCGCTCGAATGCGCGATACCGTAGGCGAACGAAACCGTCCGCTCGATGATAGTCACCGCCTTCACCGCCTCAAGCATGCGCTCGGCACAGATGAACGCGCCGCGCTTGTCGGTGTCGGGGCAAATCACCATGAACTCGTCACCGCCCATGCGGAACAGCAGGTCGGATTCACGCAACAGCTTCTTCACCGCGCTCACTACCGCACGCAGCAGCAGGTCGCCCGCCTGGTGGCCGTAACTGTCGTTAATTTGTTTCAAGCCGTTCAGGTCAAAGTAAATCAGGGCAAACTGCGTGCCGTACCGCGCACTGCGGGCAAACCACTCGCGCAGGGAATACATGGCATGGCGGCGGTTGTACGCGCCGGTCAGGTCGTCGGTCAGGGAAATGTCCCTCAGGTACCGGAGCGTGCGGGCCAGCCGTATATGCACGTTCACGCGGGCCAAAAGAATATCGGGTACCGCCGTCTTGCTCACGAAATCGGACGCTCCGGCATGGAACCCCTTCGTGATGCTGTCGTAATCTTCCCTGTTCGTGAGGAACACTACCGGGAGGTCGTCGAGCGCGAACTTCTGGCGTATGCGCAGGCATACCTCGTAACCGTTCAGGTCCGGCATGTTTATGTCCAAGAGAACCAGGTCGACGCGTTCCGTATCGAGGAAATCCAGCGCCTCCTTGCCCGAACTGCACGTCACGACGCTGTAACCCACCTGCGACAGCATCTCGTTCACCTGCTGCTGCACCTCGGCGCTGTCATCGACCACGAGAATCTTTTCTTCGACCATAGACGGTACTCCTTTCGACCTAATCTATATTCTTAGATACAGCAGAGTCAATGCCCTGCTACATTCCAACATGGAACATATATGGGAACATTACAGGAATTCTAGAGCGGGGGCGCTTTCCACGAGGCCTATGCGGCAGGAAAGTTCCAGAAAAAGCGACAGCGACCGCTTGCGTTCATCGGTAAAGCGGTAGTCGAGCACGCGGTAGTAATCCTCGAGAACGTCCCGAGGCAAATCCACCGGATAGCGAGAAAGCCAGCGGTCGAGCGAGCCCTTCACGTCGGCACGGAAAGCGAGAATGCTCTGTTCCGTCTGCTGCAGGTAACTGTCGAGCACGGGGCGGAGCGGGGCCTGCAGGGCGTTTTTCGAAATGATCCAGGCCCCGAACACGAACGGGAGCCCCTGCCATTCCTGCCAGAGCGCGCCCAGGTCGTAACTGTATGCGAAACGCCCGCGCTCGTTCTCCTCGAGGGCGAGGTCACCGATGAGCAGGCAGGCGTCGTCACTCTCTTCGGCGGCAAGGCCTCCCACGTATTCGGGCCTAATCCCGTAGCGCATCTCGAACAGAATCCGGAGGAGCGCCACCGAGGTACGGCTCTGCGAGGTAACGCGCACGCGACGGCCCGCAAGCGACTCTATCGGGTAGCGGGAAAACAGCTTGACCGAGCGCACCTCGAACGAGCACGACGTGCAGAACACGGGCGAGAGCACGAACGCGCCGGGCTTGAGCGCAAACGTAATCGAGGATGCGGGAGAAAGGTGGATGGAACCGTCCATGAGGCCCGCACTCTGCACGCTCGGCGGGCTATCGACAAACTCCACATCGCACAATTCGCTTTCACGCCCCAGGAAGGCATGAAAAAACGGCGCACACACCAAAAAAGGAATTCTCCCTACACGTAATGCCATGTAAAAAAATTAACTTTTGCCCGTAGCATTTGGTAGGCTACAAAAAGAAAACAACCGCAAATAAAAGACTATCGACTAAAACTGCAATGGGCGTATTTCACGTTAAGAAAACATCTGTAGGCGAAGACCAGAAAAGCCTCGTATTCAAGGGCAAGATTCTCGAAGGCCCCATCAGCAAGGGCATGACCGTCGAGATTCCCGTAACACAGGGAACCGTGGTCCCGATGAAAATATACGACGTAGTCCAGTTCGACAAGCAGAAGGACGAAGACAAGAAAATCGGCCTCGTCGTGGATTTTTACAACCTTCCGGACGATATGGAAGTCATCATGGGCCTCAATATCGCGAACGAAGACCTGAATATCGTTAACACGTAGAACTTGTACAAAGCAAGCGCGGCCAATCCAGGCCACGAACAAAATGGGATGACACAATGAAAAAGGAAAGACTGCGCGGAGTGAATTTGGGCGGCTGGTTCAGTCAGGTGGACTGCATCCAGGAAAAAGATCCCGTGGGTTTCCCTGGGGTCATTCAACACATCAGGACCTTCCTCGGCGCGAGCGACTTCAAGCGCATCCGCGAGGCGGGGTTCAACCACGTGCGCCTGCCCGTGGATTACTTTAACTTGTTCGAAACCGACGACGCGAGCAAGCCGAAGGCAGAGGAATTCTCGCTCCTGGACAAGGCCCTCAGGGAAATCCAGGCGGCAGACCTCGACGTGATTCTGGACCTGCACAAGTGCCCGGGTCACGATTTTCACCTGGGCTGCTCTACGGAACAGGCGTTCTTTGCAGACCCGGCCGCCCGCAAGAAAACTTGCGACATCTGGGCATACATGGCCGAGCGCTACAGCAACGAGTCCCGCGTGATGATGGAGCTCCTGAACGAGCCCGCCGGTAGCGATTCCCGCGTTTGGGATAAAGTAAAGGACGAAATTTTCTGGGCTATCCGCAAGCACGCCCCCAAGAACACGATTGTGGTGGGCAGCAACAAGTGGAACAGCGCGAAGGAATTCGAGTTCCTCACCCCGATGGACGACGACAACGCCATCTACAGTTTCCACACCTACACACCGGTGACGTTCACGCACCAGGGCGCCGCATGGATTCAGGACCCGTTCTTCCACATGGAACGCCCGTGGCCCGGCGACTACGCCGCCCCGACAGGCGATGCGGAAACGCGCCTGAACGTGGAATTCGGCAAGTGGGACAAGGCACGCCTGCAGGCGAGCATCCAGAATGCGCTCGACTTCCGCGCGAAATATGACCTGCCGGTAAGCTGCAACGAGTTCGGCGTGTACGTGCAGGTTCCGCGCCAGTACCAGATTGCATGGATGCGCGACTTCCTCGACATCTTGCGCGAGGCCGACGTGGGATTCAGCTACTGGAACTACAAGAACCTCGACTTCGGGCTTGTATCGAAGGGCGAATCGCTGCACGAGAGCCTCCCGCAGTACAACAACCCCGAAAGGCTCGACCGCGAACTGATGGACATGCTCGCGAAGGGCTAGTCTACAAGGCGCACAACCCCCGCACCCCTATGGCACTCGGCAGGATCAACAAGTTCGAAACCTTCGGGTCGGTCGACGGACCGGGAATCCGGTTCGTCGTCTTTACGCAGGGGTGCCCCATGCGCTGCAAGTTCTGCCACAATCCCGAGACGTGGAGTTTCGGGAATGCAGCCGGCTCGCTTGGGATTTCGGGCAATGGAAGCGCGGGCAGTAATTGCGCGGGCAGTGGAATTGCAGGTAATAACTGCGCGGGCAATGGAAGCGCGGGCAATGGAAGCGCGGGCTACGAGATTTCGGCCGGCGACCTGCTTGCAAAGGCCCTGCGGTACAAGACGTACTGGGGCAAAGACGGCGGGATTACCGTCAGCGGGGGCGAACCGCTTGCACAACTCGATTTTATGCTGGAATTCTTCACGCTCGCGAAAGCGGCAGGAGTCCACACGTGTATCGACACGAGCGGGGTCACGTTCAGGCGTTCCGGCGAAGCGTTCGCAAAAATCGAGCGCCTGATGCAGGTGACCGACCTGCTTCTCGTGGACATCAAGCACATAGACAACGTTGTCCACAAGGAACTTACCGGACACGGGAACGAGAACATCATCGACTTCTTCCGCTACCTGGACGAAATCCACAAGCCTATCTGGATAAGGCACGTGCTCGTGCCCGGGATAAGCGACGACGACGCGGCGCTCGTAAGGACCCGCGACTTCATCCGCACGCTGGGCAACGTAGAGCGCGTGGAGGTACTCCCCTATCACGCGTTTGCCCTCGGCAAGTATGCCGAGCTCGGTATCGAGTACGCGCTCAAGGACACGCAATCCCCCACCGCAGAGCGCGTCGCAAACGCCAACGAGATTCTCGAAACCGCGAAGTACACGGGCTGGAAGAAATAAAGACCCTCGCCTTGAAAGCGTCATTCTCGCACAGGAAACGTCATCCTCGCGCAGGAAACGTCATCCTCGCGAAGGCGAGGATCTTCACGCATAGTCAAACAAATCCTTCCATTCAGGATTCTTTTCGTTTATAAGCCGTTCCTTCCACTCACGATTCCAGTGTTTCAACTGTTTCTCTCTAGCAATAGCATCATTCACAGATTGAAACTTTTCAAAATAAACAAGCCTGTCTACATTATATTTTGCAGTAAACGAATTGGGATCAATTTTTGACTTATGCTCAAGGATTCTCCTATTCAAGTCATTAGTCACTCCAATATAGAGAACCGTTTTCTTATGGTTGCTCAAAATATATGTTGCAAACGGCGTGACATCGTTGCGGTCCATATGCTCCCCTTTTATGTTAAAGACCCTCGCCTTTTTCGTCCACAAAGTGGATAACTCAACTAAGGCAACAAGTTGCCAAGTTTCGTATAGCGAGGGTGACAATGTAATAAAAACGAGGGTGACAATGTACAAAATTTAAGAAAGACCCTCGCCTTTGCGAGGGTGACGACGGTAAAAAAAAAGAGGGGAATGATGTTCAAAATTTAAAAGACCCTCGCCTTTGCGAGGGTGACGGCGGTAAAAAAAAGAGGGGAATGATGTTCAAAATTTAAAAGACCCTCGCCTTCGCGAGGGTGACGACGGTAAAAAAAAGAGGGGAATGATGTTCAAAATTTAAAAGACCCTCGCCTTTGCGAGGGTGACGACGGTAAAAAAAGAGCGAGACAAGACGCAGTATTCAGCAAGGGGTAAGAAACAAGTAAGACGAGGCCACGACCCCCGAAGCCGTAGTTAAACCTACGGCGAGAGGGGGAGTAACGAAGTATTACGCAGTTTATTAGCCCTTGATAGCGTCGCCCATGCTGAACATCGGCATATACATAGCAATGAGGAGGCCGCCGACCGCGCCACCGAGGAACACGATAATGAGCGGTTCAATCATGCTCACGACGGCATCCACTGCGGCATCCACTTCTTCGTCATAGAAGTCTGCGAGCTTCAGGAGCATGCCGCCCAAGTTACCGGTCTTTTCGCCCACGCCGGTCATCTGGATAACCATGGGCGGGAAAATCCCTACTTCGGTCATGGGGTCCGCAATACTCTTACCACCGGCAATACCGATAGATATCCTGCCGATTGCCTTTTCCACGACCTTGTTACCTGCAGTCGAGGCCACGACCTTCAAGGCATCCATCACGCTCACACCGGCGTTCAAGAGAGTTCCAAGAGTACGCGAAAAACTTGCCGTAGATGACTTTATCTGCAAGTCACCGATTTTCGGGACCTTCAGCAGGAACTTGTCGAACGCGAACTGCGCCTGCGGAATCTTCATCACGACCTTCCAGGCGATAATCAACGCAATCAAGGCAAGGAACAAAAAGCCGCCGTTATTCAACAGGAAGTCGGAGATGTTCATCACCACCTGCGTCGGGGCAGGGAGTTCCGCATCCAGCGCCGCGAACTGCTCGGCGAATGTCGGCACCACGAACGTCATAAGTGCAATCACCACCACGATACCCACAATGATAACCATCACCGGGTAGGTAAGCGCCTTCTTCACCTTGCGCTTGAGGCGCATACTGTTTTCCATCGTCTCGGCAAGGCGCTGCAGGATTCCTTCCAAGATACCGCCCGCTTCGCCGGCCGCCACCATGTTGCAGTAAAGGGAATCGAACACCTTCGGGTGCTGCGCCAGTGCATCCGCCAGAGACGAACCGCCGTTGATGGACTGGGTCACCTTGTGAATAACATCCTTCAATGCGGGGTTTTCGCACTGCTCTTCCAGGATGGTCAAGCACTGCAGCATCGGAAGACCGGCAGAACACATCGAGGAGAACATACGCGTAAAGCGGGTCAGGTCCTCGTGCTTGATGCCGTTGCCGATGTTAATCCTGATTTCTTTCGGCTTTTTCTTCAGGCTCACAATCGCAAGCCTGCGGCGCATGAGGAGCGCTTCGGCCTCGGCCTTGTCCTTCGCCTCGAGAGTACCTTCGAAGTTGTTACCCTGCGCGTTCTGCGCCTTGTACAAAAACTCTGCCATCGATTAAACTCCTTCCTTCACGAACAACTGTTCCAGCTGGTCCGGGCTCGGGGAACGAGCGAGCGCCTCGAAGCGGTCCACCTTGCGGTTCTTCACCAGTTCGCAGAGGCACATGTTCATCGTGTTCATGCCGAACTTCTGGCCGATTTCAATCATGGATTCAATCTGGTGAACCTTGTCGTCGCGGATAAGCGCACGAATACCGGGAGTCACGTTCATGATTTCGTAGGCCATCACGCGGCCACCGCCAATTTTGGGGACAAGCGTCTGGCATATGACGCCCTGAAGCACGAACGAAAGCTGGGTTCGCACCGTCTGCTGTTCGCCCTTCGGGAACGCGTCGATAATACGGTTGATAGTCTGCACGCAGGAGTTGGTATGCAGGGTCGCAAAAGCCAAGTGACCGGTTTCGGCAATCGTCAGGGCGCAACGCATAGTCTCGTTGTCACGCATTTCGCCGATGAGCACCACGTCCGGGTCCTGGCGCAAGGCCATCTTCAGGGCAATCGCAAAGCTGTTCGTATCGCTACCGACTTCACGCTGGTTAATCATGCATCCCTGGTGCTTGTGCAGGAATTCAATCGGGTCTTCCACGGTCAAGATATGGTCGTGACGTTCCTTGTTGATCTTGTCGATCATGGCGGCCAGGGTCGTAGACTTACCCGAACCCGTAGCACCCGTCACCAGCACGAGGCCGGAGGGGCGGGTCGTGAACTCGGCCAGAATCTTGGGAAGCCCGAGTTCCTTGAAGGTCTTGATTTCAAGCGGAATAATACGGAGCGCAAGCGCCACGCAGCCACGCTGCAGGTAGGCGTTCGCACGGAAACGCGCGAGGTTCGCGATACCGAAAGAAAAGTCGCATTCCTTATTCTGTTCGAACGACTTCTTCTGCAGTTCGTTCATCAAACTGTACGTCATGCGCATGGTTTCATCGGGCTTGAGCTTGTCGTCGCCGAGGGGGGTAAGCTTACCGGACAAGCGCACCAGCGGGGGCGAACCTGCGGTAATATGCAAGTCAGACGCGCCACGCTTAACCATTTCAGAGAGAAGATCTTGAATATTGTATGCCATATTGCAGAATATAATTTAAAAGTGCCCGAAAAAAACATAAATTCTTGTCATAAATGCGGAATAAGTCCTTTAAAATCGCTGGTTTTATCGTTTTGGCGGCACTTTTGCTGGTCGCCTACAGGGCCATTACCGCAAACGTGGAACCGTTCCGCGAAATCCCGAGCCGCATCGCGAACTTCAGCGCCATCGAGATAGACGGCGGCAGGACGACCTTCGACGAACACAAGGGCAAGGCAACGCTCGTGGTGCTTAGCGCCAGCTGGTGCCCCGCATGCATCGCGGAACTCAACACGCTCAAGAACCTGCACAAGGAATTTTCCGCGAAAGGGCTAAGCATCCTGATGGTGAGCGAAGACGACAACGTGAAAATCGCATCCCGGTTCAAGAAAAAATACGCGATGCCCTGGACCATGGTCCACTGGAACTACGACCTCATGAACGCTCTCGGAAACCCGCGGGTGATTCCCGTGAGTTACCTTGTAGATAGCGACGGCAAGTTCGACTACATCGAAGCGGGCATCATCGACGAGAACCGCATGAGGCGAGCGATCAAAGCGCTAGTAGAGTAAAGCTAGTAGACACGCTTGCCTTGCGGAGCAAGGCTACGGTGTGACGATGGTCAGGCAATCGGGCTCGGGAAAAGAATCACGTCCTTGATTTCATTCTTCCCGAGTGCAAGCATGAATAGGCGGTCTAGCCCGAGCGCCACACCGGAGCAGGCGGGCATACCGGATTCAAGCGCCGCGAGGAAGTTCTCGTCCTTGCGCGGGAGCGGCTTGCCCATCTGGCGACGGATTTCAAGGTCGGCATCAAAACGCCTGCGCTGTTCTGCCGCATCGGTCAGTTCCGTATAGCCGTTGCAGAGTTCCACCTGGTCCACGAAAAGTTCAAAGCGACGCGCCCACGTGTGGCCGTCCTCGCCCACGTAGGTCTGCGCGAGAGCCGCCTGCGACTGCGGGTAATCCAGAATGAACTCCGGACCGTTTTTCGCGAGGGCAGGTTCCACCGCAAAGACCATCAGGTAATCCCACCAGTCCTCGCGGCTCATGCGTTCCGGACCCTCGGGAACGGGGATTGCGCGCTCATTGCAGGCACAGACAAAGTTGTCCATACTCTCGCAGAACGGGTCAACGCCCGCATACTCCCTGAAGGCATCTATCCAGCGGGTGCGACGCGCGTGAATCGGCTGCCCGATAATTTCAGACACGAGCGCTTCCACCTCGTCCATCAACTTTTCTTGCGGCATGCCCACGCGGTACCATTCCACCATGCTGAACTCGCAGTTGTGATGGCTGCCGGATTCATCTTTCCGGAAGGATTTCGTTATCTGGAAGATATCCCCGAAGCCCGATGCCAGAAGGCGCTTCATGTGGAATTCCGGGCTCGTCATCATGTAATGGCCGCCTTCCACCTCAAAGTAATCCAGCTGGGGGTCGGTCCCTCCCGCATTGGAAAGCACGGGCGTTTCCACCTCAAGCACTCCGCGGGCTTCAAAGAACGCGCGCACCTTGTTCATCAAAGCTTGGCGCTTTATCCAGGTATCACGATTGCAAGTAGGAGCAAACATAGTGTGAGCTAAATCATCAATTATCAATTATCAATTATCAATTATTCACCACGCAGCGAACAGAGAGCCAGAAACCCTTATCGACCGGAATCGTGGAGACTTCCTTGTCGGTACTGAACATGGACCTTGCCACACCGCGACCGTCACCTACGTCATTGCCGGTCCAGAAATAGGCGCCCTCGCCCTGGATTACGGAAATGCCGTTCTTGTTCGCGTAACCGCCGAACATCGCCGTAAATGCGTAATCGTCGGAGCCGTTGCTGCGGAGTTTTTCGGCGGCAGCATTCGCCCCGCCCGCATAAATCTCGAGCATCTTCCAGTCGTCATCGGTCGCGAGATGCGTGCCTTCGGGGCAAGCGGCGAGTGCGGCCTCGTGCGTGTACAGGCGACCGTAGGTCTTGCAGTTGTCATCTTCGCGATCATAGCACATGGACTTTTCTTCTACGGCAAAATTCAGGTTCTGCACAAACCAGCGGGTGCCATTGATTTCCTTGACCTTGTACTTCTGGCCATCACGACCATCCTCAAAAATTTCAAACACCGGGCAGCGCGTCGCAAATTCCTTCTCGGCCAGGATTGAATCCACCGCAGGCTGCCACGACGTGCAGAACCGGAAAAGTTCCCCGCCCGGAAGCGCCGTAGAATCCGCCTTGTGCTTATCTGCCCAGCGGGCCACGTATGCGATATCCACAATTTCGGAATCCGGGATGGAGAGCGCCTTGGCGTTCAACTTCATGAGCTTCGAGTATTTTTCGGCAGTCGTCTTCTGCGTTTTCCAGTAGCCTTCCAACAAGCCCGTGCGAAGTTTTTCGTACAAAGGAGAAGGAACGGTCACCCCGATTGTCGTATCGATGAAATGTTCAGGCTCGGATTCGCATGTCGCCTCGCGAACGGAATCCTTCGTGTTGAGCGCGTACTGGAGACAGTCCTCGATACAGGCCTCGCGAGCCTTGCCTTTCTTGGGGCACGGAACCCAGATGCTGGTATCGACCGCCATCCTGAACGGCTTTGCAAAGGCCTTCGTTTTCAGCGCAGCCTTCGAGACGCCTTCAAGAGCATCGAGTGCTTTGGCGTTGCCGTTCTCGCCTTCCATAAGCAGGTAAGAAATCACTTCCGTGCAGGCGTTCATCGCCTTCGCGTTCGAGCACACCTTGGTGCCGTAGCCATACGAGAACTGGGACGGGCACAGGTTAAAGGACTGGTCCGGCATCGCCTTGAATATTTTTTCGTAGACCTTGACCGCATCTTCGGGAGAAAGCTTACCGCAGTAGATTTCTTCGGCGGCACCCTTCTTCACGATTTTCTTTGCAGTCGCGATATCGCCCGCATCGATTGCCTCGCGGAGTTCCGGCTGTGCAAACGCCGTTGTCGCCAAGCCAAACGAAATCGCGCCAATTACGGCAAAAATCTTTCTTGAAATTCTCATAGTAACCCTTCTTTGTTTTTTCGCGACAAATATAGGTTTTTTAGTCATTGGTCATTAGTCATCGGCCATTAGTTGTCAAGCATTTTCTACATTTGTATTCATGAAAGATTCTGATGCAGAAACAGCTTACGATGCAGAAAAAATCCGTAGCGAATTTCCGATGCTTGTCGCAGGCGATAAGGATGCAAAGCCCCTCGCCTTCTTGGACAGCACGGCCACCACGCAAAAGCCCGCATGCGTCATCGACGCGATGGACGACTTTTACCGCGAACACTACAGTTCCGTAAAGCGCGGCGTGTACCGCCTGAGCGCCCGCACCACCGAAGCATTCGAAGCCACTCGCAAGAATGTCGCAAAATTCATTAACGCGAAGACCGAAGACGAAATCGTGTTCACCCGCGGCACCACCGAAAGCATCAATCTGGTGGCGTGGAGTTTCGGCCGCAAGTTCTTCGAGGCGGGCGACGAGATTCTGATTAGCGGGCTCGAACACCATGCAAACATCGTGAGCTGGCAGCTCGTTGCCGAAATGAAAGGCGCGAAAATCAAGGTGATTCCCGTTTTGGACAACGGCGATCTGGATTTGGCAGCACTACCCGGATTACTCACTCCACGCACCAAGATGGTGGCCGTCGCCCACGTGAGCAATTCCGTGGGCACCGTAAATCCGATTGCAGAAATTATCGCGACCGTTCGCGCCGCCGCACCCCAAGCGAAAGTTTTAATTGACGCCGCCCAGAGTTCGAGCCACATCAAGATTGACGTGCAAAAACTCGACTGCGACTTTCTCGCCTTCAGCGGACACAAGATGTACGGCCCCACGGGCGTGGGCGTACTCTACGGCAAGTACGAAGTTCTGGATTCCATGCCCCCCTGGCACGGCGGCGGCGAGATGATCAAGAACGTGACTTTCGAAAAGACGACTTATGCCGACGTTCCCGCACGTTTCGAGGCAGGCACGCCCATGATTGCCGAAGTTATCGGGCTCGGCAAGGCCATCGAATGGATTAATGAAGTCGGCATCGAGAACATTCGCAAGCACGAAGAAGAAATTACGAACTACGCATTGGAACAGCTTGCGCAAATTCCGCAGGTAAAAATCTTCGGGAACCCGAAGGAACGCGGCGCCCTCATCAGCATCACGCTGGACGGCATTGCTGTAAGCGACGCCGCCATGATTCTCGACGAAGAAAACGTTGCGGTGCGTAGCGGACACCACTGTGCCCAACCCGTGATGGACCGTTTCGGCGTCGACGCCACGCTTCGACTCAGTTTCGGTGCGTACACCCTGAAGCGCGACATCGACCGCTTTGTCGCTGGCATCAAGCGCGTTCTCCGACTCTTCGGTTAACCGGGACTCGTATGGGAATCGAGAAAGGCATCTTTAACCGCACATCGCTCCTGCTCGGGGACGACGTGATGGGCGACATCTACCAGAAGCGCGTCATCATCTTCGGTCTCGGCGGAGTCGGCAGCTGGTGCGCAGAAAGCCTGGTGCGTTCCGGCATCAAGGAACTCGTGCTCGTCGATTCTGACCGCGTGTGCGTCACCAACGTAAACCGCCAACTGATGGCCACCACAAAGACCGTGGGGCAAGTCAAGGTTGACGTGCTGAAAAATCGCCTACTCGAAATCAACCCGCACGCCAACATTGTCGCATTGCAGGACATCTACGAAGAAGCGAATACAGACAAATTCCAACTGGACACATTCGACTACATCATCGATGCCATCGACAGCCTCGAAAACAAGATGCAGCTGTTGTGGCACGCCACGCGCACAAAGGCCACGGTATTTTCTTCAATGGGCGCAGCCCTCAAGATGGACCCCACACGAATCAAGGTCGCCGAATTCTGGAAAGTCGCCGGTTGCCCGCTCGCCCGCGCCCTGCGCGACAAGTTCAAGAAAAAGAAAATGGCGCTCAAGAAAAAAGTGCTGTGCGTCTACAGCGACGAACTCCTGAAAAACCGCGGCAAGAATTCTTCTTGCGGAACGGACGCCTGCATGTGCCCCAAGGTGCGCCACGAAAGGAGCGAAGCCGAACTCCAGAATGCAAACCTGGTCGATCACGAATGGTGCAGCAGCAAGGCGCAAATCAACGGCACCATGGCACACTCCACCGCTATTTTTGGATTCATGATTGCAGGCCTCGTGATGCAGGACATCTACAAGAAGGCATTGGCCAGCGCGGAGTAATATGAAATTCCTAATTCAGCGGGTATTGAACGCCCAGGTGGATATCGAAGGGCAGACCGTCGGCAAGATCGGCAAGGGCTACATGATTCTCATCGGCGTAGGCGAAGACGACACCCGCGAAATCGCCGACAGGCTCATCCACAAGATGCTTGCGCTGCGCATCTTCGCTGACGAAAACGGCAAGACGAACCTTTCCATCAAGGATGTCGGCGGAGAGCTCCTGCTTGTCTCGCAATTCACGCTGTACGCGAACTGCAACAAGGGAAACCGCCCCACGTTCAACGGCGCCGGCAACCCGGCACTTGCAAACGAGCTCTACGAATACATTATCGCAGAATGCAAAAAAGAAATCCCCGTCGTGCAGACAGGGAAATTCGGCGCCGATATGCAGGTGAGCCTCACGAACGACGGCCCCTTCACGATTATGCTGGAATAGGCATCCCGGAACTAGAATTCCGGCATGCTGAAATCGCCGTAAAGTTCACGGCCGTCAAACACCCAGACCACCATCTTTTTGCCATCCAGGAATTCCGAACGGTCCTTGAACAAGGTCGGGCCCAAGTTTCCCCCGCCGATACGGCTGCGGGTAAAAGTCTTTATCCCCGTCGCCTGCGCAATGTATGCGCCGATATTGGAAGAACTGTTCCAGCCAAAATCGGCATTGCTGTCGCCAATCACCACAATGGGAGCGTCCTTGGAACCGTGATAGCGCTTCCCTTCCGCATCTACGGTCTTTAGCACGCGCACAGCGTAATCAGGGTAAGAATTGTACTTCAGGTGATAAAGATTTCCGGTACCGGGAACAACCGTATCGCGCAGGAACCATTCTCCCCTCGGGACATCCAAATCCATCTCGTTGATGGTATCGGCAATCATCTGTGCAAGAACCTGCCGACCTGCACTGGTATAGTGGCTTTCGTACGCCTCGAACATGGGCGTTTCCTCGTTCTTTTCAAGAAACTCCTCTACCGCATCGACAACGACAACGCCTTCGTCTTGCAGAGCGTCCACCCATTCCTCATATTGCGGGGCAACGATACCACCCGACAATTCTTCCGAATAATGTTCCGCCTCGATTTGCAGTTTGTCCGGAACAGGCACCACAACCAGTTTGATACCACGCGCTTCCAGGGAATCATTAAAGGCGACAAAAGAATTCAAGTTTTCTTTCCAGTCCACCACCAGATTGACAAGACTTTCCTGCAAGAAAATCCAGCCGTCTTCGCCACTTACCGCACAGCGGGCCTCTTTCAGTTCACCGCCGCATTTTTCAAGATCGTCTTCAATCTGTTCCTGAACTTCCGGCGGGATTTCGGGGCGCAAAGACCACCAAGCCGTGACAAGCATCGCCGCCACCGTCGCAATCCCCAAGAAAACTCCCAAACATTTCCTAATCAACATGGCAGTGTCAAATCTAGAAAAATCCCTGCCCGAAGGCAGGGACAACAACTTGCGTTACTAATCAAAAGCGAGCAAGACAAGGCGCCTTACCGGCCGAAGCGTATCAAGCATACGTGAGGCCGGGGCCAACATCGCATTGCGACGTTTTTCATTAGTAAATAAACAACATCTCGCGATATTTAGGCAGAGGCCACATCTCGTCGGGCACAACCTTCTCGAGGCTGTCCACCACCTTGCGGAGGCCAGCGACGGCAGCGATGATTCCCTCGTGTTCGCCTTCGAGAGATGCTTCAAGCGCAGCAATCGATTCGGTGAGCGAGCGGCAGCCTTCCCCGATGGACTTCACGTAGGTATCGAGTCCCGGGAATCCCTGGTTCAGGGCCATTTCGTTTGTACGTAACGACTTCTCGTAGGCTTCCACCACCTTCGGGAGAATCACGTTCTTCGCGAGGTCGCGGGCGACTTCGCCCTCGATGTGGATTCTCTTGTGGAAGTCTTCCACGTTAATTTCGTAGCGCGAAAGCATCTCGCGGCGGTTCATCACGCCGTACTTTTCGAACAGTTCCACATTCTCGTCCTTCGTGAGCGCCTTGAGGGCCTCGAGAGACGTGCGGATGTTCGGGAGTCCGCGGCGTTCCGCTTCCTTCACCCATTCGTCGGTGTAGCCGTTGCCGTTGTAGAGCACGCGCTTGTGTTCCTTCACGATCTTCTGCAGAATCTTCTGCAGGCCCGTGTGGAAGTTCTTGTCGTCGAGCTTTTCGAGCTGTTCGGCAATCATGTCGAACGCCTCGGCCACAATCGTGTTGAGCACCACGTTCGGTTCGGAGCAGCTCTGGCTACTTCCCGGTGCGCGGAACTCGAACTTGTTGCCGGTGAACGCGAAAGGCGATGTACGGTTACGGTCGGTAGCGTCGCGCGGGAGCGGCGGCAGCATGTCGCTCCCGAGCTTCATCGCGCCCGCCTGCTTGCTGGATTTCGCGGAGCCCTGCTCGATCTGGTCGATAACGTCCATCAGCTGGTCGCCCAGGTAGATGGAGATGATTGCCGGAGGAGCCTCGTGCGCACCGAGACGATGGTCGTTGCCCGCACCCGCGCAGGTCATGCGGAGCAGGTCGGCGTGCGTATCCACTGCATAGATAATGGCACAGATCGCGGTGAGGAACACGGCGTTCTGGTGCGGGTCCTTGCCCGGGTTCAGGAGGTTCCCCTTGCCGTAAGAAAGGCTCCAGTTGTTGTGCTTGCCCGAACCGTTCACGCCGGCGAACGGCTTCTCGTGCAACAGACAAACTAACCCGTAGCGGTCGGCCACATTGCGGAGCGTTTCCATGATGAGCATGTTGTGGTCGCACGCAAGGTTCACCTCCTCGAAAATCGGGGCAAGTTCAAACTGCGCGGGAGCCACCTCGTTGTGGCGAGTCTTCGCCGGAATGCCGAGCCTCCAGAGTTCCTTCTCCACATCGTTCATGAAGTTCAGGATACGGCTCGGGATGCTCCCGAAGTAGTGGTCGTTCATCTGCTGGTGCTTCGCGGGAGTGGCACCGAAGATAGTGCGGCCGGACTGGTAGAGGTCGGGGCGCTGCAGGTAAAAGCGCTTGTCGATGAGGAAGTATTCCTGTTCGGCGCCGAGCGTGACGGTCGTCTTCTTGGGGCCCGCCTTGAAGCAGGTCATGAGGCGGCGGGTGGACTTGGAAAGCGCCTGGAGGCTACGGAGAAGCGGGGTCTTCTTGTCGAGCGCCTCGCCGGTGTAGCTACAGAACGCAGTCGGGATGCAGAGCGTGGCACCGTTGCCGTGGCGCTTGATGAATGCGGGGCTGGTCGGGTCCCAGGCCGTGTAGCCGCGGGCCTCGAACGTAGAACGAAGGCCGCCGCTCGGGAAACTCGATGCATCCGGTTCGCCGACGATGAGGTTCTTGCCGCTCAGTACCATGATGGCCTTGCAGCCGCTCGGTTCCAGGAAGGAATCGTGTTTTTCGGCGGTGGAGCCGGTGAGCGGCTGGAACCAGTGCGTGAAGTGCGTGGCACCGCGGTCCATCGCCCACTTCTTCATGGCGTGCGCGACATCGCCCGCGATATTCGGGTCGAGAGGGGCACCCTCGTCGATAGTCGCCAGGAGTTTTTCGCAGATATCCTTCGGGAGGTAGCTGCGCATGGCTTCGGCATTGAACACGTCCTCGCCGTAAAAATCGACATTGACGGGTTCGGCGGGTTTCGCGGAGGCCGGGATGGCGGTTGCGATATCGTAGATGGTTTTTGTACGCGTAGTGGACATTTTCACGTTCCTTTTCTTTATTACGCGGCAAAATTAGAAAGAGCGTACACGCATTGCACGGAATTTTTCGCCTTTTTCAGCCCCATTTTATTACACTTTTGTAAAATTAGACCATTTTATTACGTTTTTGTAAAGCGCAAACAAGAAAACCGGCGACAAACCCGTGGAAACAACGTATATTTTGGGCATGGAAACCGAACGCATCGAAAAGGAAGCCCTCGAAAAAATCAAGCGTGAACTGCACGGACGCTCCGCGCGGGCCCTTTCCGCGCACATCCACGACGTTCTCGACAAGGCATTCGCCGACCTGCGCGCCGCACACGAGGCGGAATGCGAAAAGATCCGCGGCATCGTGGAAGGCCGCGCGGGTGACATCATCGGCAACACCCGCGAAATGCAGGAGGTCGCGCGGCAGGCAAGGCACATCGCCCCCACCGAGGGCGTCGTTCTCGTCCGCGGCGGCGCGGGCACCGGCAAGGAACACGTGGCCCGCTACATCCACGAACTTTCCGACCGCAAGGCAAGGCCGTTCACCATCCTCAATTGCGACACGCTCGAAGGCAACACCACCAGCGCGTTCGAGGCGGAACTGTTCGGCTACGAGCGCGGCGCGTTCACGGGCGCCACCAGCAGGCACATCGGCAAGGCAGAGCAGGCGAGCAGCGGCACGCTGTTCCTAGATGAAGTCGCGGAACTCTCCCCCGCAAGCCAGGCGCGGCTCCTGGAGTTCATGCAGGGGCGCACCTTCAAGAGGCTCGGGAGCAACATCGAGCAGCGCTCCGACATCCGCATTGTCGCAAGCACCGGCAAGAACCTCGAGGCCCTCGTGCAGCAGGGGCTTTTCCGCGAAGACCTCTACTACCGCCTCAACATATTCCAGATAAACTTGCCCGACCTCTCGCAGCGCAAGACCGACATTCTCCTGCTCGCCGACCACTTTATCGAGAAGATGAACCTCAAGTACGGCAAGAACATCGCGCGACTCAGCACCCCCGCCATCGACATGCTCATGAGCTACCACTGGCCGGGCAACGTGCGCGAACTCGAGAACTGCATCGAGCACGCCTGCCTCGCCACGACCGACGTCGCCATCAACGCCTACGACCTGCCGCCCACGCTCCAGACCGACATCACGAGCGGCACGGCGCTTATCCCCGAAGGCACCGCGTCGCTTACGGCACTCCTCGAAAGCTACGAGAAGGAAATCCTCACCGAGGCGCTCCGCCGCAACAACGGGAACCTGAGCGCCGCCGGCCGCGACATATCCGTAAGCCCCCGCATGATGCACTACAAGGTGAAGAAGTTCGGACTGGCGACGGATTAAACCGATAGTGGATACTCTTGTCGCTTCGCGACTGCGGTATGACGAAGGGAAAAACCGCGATTTTTTGGGAAAAACGACAATTCCGGGCCTGCGACGCAGTTTATCACAACCTTCGTTGAACATTATGCAACGGAAACTTTACCGGGCAGGCCCTCCCCCGGGACGCTCAGCCCTGTATTTAGGTAAATTATGGGCATGGTTGACGTACTCGAATACCTTGAATACCGCGACTTCCTGAAGGACTGGTTTGCCGAGAGCAAGAAGGACAACCCGTTCACCAGCTATCGTTACCTGAGCCAAAAGACCGGCGTGGACCCGGCCTGGCTCGTACGCGTATTCCAGAAGGGCGGGCACCTGAACGAGGACTCGCTCCCAGTATTCATTCGCCTCTGCAAGCTCGACGACCGCAGGGCCGAGTACTTCAAGACGCTCTACCGCTTCAACAAGACGAAGGCGAAGCAGGCGCTCAGCGAACTTTACTACAAGTTAATGGAACTGCGCGAGATGGAAACGCGCGTGCTCACCGAGCCCGAACTCGCCTATTTCGGGAGCTGGAGCTGTGCGGCACTCCGCGCGCTCATCGGAATCACGAAGGACACGAGCGACATTCCGGAACTTGCAGGCCACCTGAACCCGCCCATCTCGCACGACGAGGCACGCAGCGCACTCGAGATCCTCAAAAAACTCGGGCTTGTCGCACCGGACGGCAACGGCGGCTGGAACATCACCGACCAGATTCTTTCTACCGGCGGCGAGGTCAAGAGCCGCGCGGTCCGCGACTTCCACAGGCACACGATAGAACTTGCGCAGGAATCCATCGACCGCCACCAGCCCGAAGAACGCGACATCTCGAGCGTCGTGTTTACCGCGGCTGAAGAGGACCTGCCCGAAATCAAGCACCGCATCGAGGAATTCCGCAGGGGGCTTTTGCAGTTTGCCCGCAAGAGCGAGCGCGCCGACCGCGTTTACGCCCTGAATATTGCGATGTTCCCCCTCTCCGACAGGGTCGATGACCCCGCAACGGCGGAAGATAGCCCGGCTACCCCGAAAAAGGAGGGCTAGGCGATGCGCGGACTTTTCAAAAATATGTATCTTTCGAATGTGCAGAAAGATTTTTCCACATTCGGCCTGGGACTCATCGCGCTAACAACAGCGGCGATGCTTTCTGCATGTTCCGATAGCGACAAAACCGCAGGCGGAGGCCCGAGCGGCACCGAGGCAGGTAACGCCATCACAGCGCAGATTACCGTTGCGGGCCAGCCGGCCGCATTCGCACGCGTAAAACTCAGCGAAAGCGAAAGCCTTGACGCAAGCGAGAGCGAATTCGCCGAAGCGGATTCCAACGGCAAGATCGTCTTCGAGAACGTGGCCGAAGGCACATACACGCTGGAAGCGAAACTCGACAACAAGGCTCTCCAGAAGGAAGTTTCCGTCGAGGGCGACGACGTGGACCTGGGCAAGGAATCCCTCGAAGAGACGGTTTCCATCGAAGGTTCCGTGGGCAAGGGCATGGAAGGCACGGTGAAGGTCCGCGGCATGTCGCATTCGGCAAAAGTTACGGACGGCAAGTTCTCCATGGACTCCCTGCCCGCAGGGCCCATCAGCCTGGTGTTCATCCCGAACGAGAAGGGCGCCGACACGAGCAGCACCTACATGAAGGTTGTCGCGGGCGAAAGTTCCACCGCGAGCACGTTCGCCGAAGAAAGTCGCGCACTACTGCTTGACGACTTCCAGGATTCCAACTACCAGAACCGATTCATGCCCGCACGCACCTACGATGGCGGCTGGTGGTATTTCGCCTATTCCAAAGAAAACGTGACCCCAGAATTCATCACCGACACAGTCCAGCACAGGTTCGAACTCGCGGTCGAAGAAGACGGGAACATCGCGGCCCACGTGGCGGCGACATTCGGCGAGACCATCAAGGATTCTACCGGCGAAGCCATCTGGCCCTGGGCAACGGTCGGCATTGAGCTCGGCAAGAGCAACAAGGCTCTGTGCAACGACATTTCTTCCGTGGATTCCATCGCGTTCCGAGTGAAAGGCGAAGGCGCCATCGTTTTCGGCCTCGTAGACGAGACGCAGAAGAAAGAGGACCAGCTCATCGCGCAGTACGAAATCACGCTCGGCGAGGACTGGGCCCGCTTCAGCGTGCCCCTGGCAGAAATCATCGACCCGCGTTTCTCGTACACCTGCGTGAACCAGCTCGTGTGGAGATTCAAGCCCAACAACGAAGAAAAGACCGTCATCTTCTGGCTTGACGACATCGAGCTTACCGGCGGCAAGCGTCTGAGCATCTGGAAGCGGTAATGTCCGGGGCTCGCGCAGTCACCACAAACCAACCCGATATATACGACAAACTCGAAGAGGTCGTGCGCAAGTACGCATCGACCGAATACCTGCGCCCTATCGCGGACCATACGCGCATTGCGTTTGCGGAAGCGGAAAAGTTTGTTTTAAACTTTTATGAGCAAAAGATCCCCACCTTGGTGGCCATGCGCACTAAACAACAAGTTGTTAAGTGCTGTCCGCCCGCCTGCGCGGGGATGACAAATCAGGGTACAGGGGGCAACGAAGGCGGTGCCGTCCGCGGCACATACAAAGTAATTCTAGATTCGGGATGCGGCACAGGCGAAAGCACGCTAAACATCGCGATAGCAAACCCGGACGTTCCCGTAATCGGCATCGACAAGTCGGCAGCACGCCTCACGAAGGCGGGAGGCGCGGGTTTAAACGGCGCTGCAGGTTTAAACTGCGCCGCCCCGCGAAACGCATTCCTCGTGCGCGCGGAACTGCTCGACTTCTGGCGTCTCGCCCTCGGGAAGGTCAAGGCGGGACAGTGGCACATTCCCTACCACGCGCTCTACTACCCGAACCCCTGGCCCAAGCAGAGCGAAGCCACCCGCAGGTTCCACCTGCACCCGATTTTCCCGACGCTCCTGCAACTCGGAGATACGCTCGAACTGCGCACCAACTGGGAATTATACGCGAGGGAATTCGCGGAGGCGGCACGCGTTGCCACGCCCGATTGTTCAATCGCCCGCGAGCCTTTTGACCCCGAGCGACCCATCACCGCATTCGAGCGCAAATACAAGGAAGCCCGCCAGCAACTGTGGCGGGTTACCATCAATCACGTGTAGATTGAATTACCGGCGGTCGCCCATCCACCGCACGAACGCCTTCAGGTCCTTCGTCGTCTGGACAGTTACCTGCGATTCCTCGCGTACCAGGAATTCCGAAAGCCCGTACTTGTCGCCACTGGAGCCCCAGTCATACGTGTAGCCCAGGCGAGTCCACGGGTAACCGCCCTCAGACTTGTAACTCGCGCTCCAGGTATTGTCGAACCAGTTGCGCAGCCACATCCCGAGGCTATCCAGCTGGGAATCGTCTTCCTCGTTAAAGCGGCAGGTCATCTCGGAACTCGTGACATCCGGGATATACGCCGGGCGGATCATGTCCTTCGGGGAAACCCAGAACATGGTGAAGTGCGTGATGTTCTCCTCGCGCGGGAGCCCGAGCAGCTGGCGCAGGCGAAGCGGCCAGTTGCGCACGCCCTTGCTGTTCATCTTGTACCATTCAAGGAATTCCCTGTCAGAGAACACGCGCATGTCCTTCGTGACCGTATAGGGGGCGCCGTTCTCGAACTGGTCCGGAGTGGAATGCGCCGCAATCATCAGGACCTTGTCCTTTTCGGCATTCCATGTTACCTTGTCTGAATTTGTATCCAGCGAGACGAGCGGGCGGATATCTTCGCAGGAACCGTTCTTCGCCGCCTCGACCGCAGCCTTGTAGTTTTCGGCCAGCAGGGAATCGCGGTTCGCGAAACTCACCTTGCTGCCGTCGGTCTTGAGCACCTCGCAATACGGAATCTTGGACGGGTCGAGCGCGATTTCCGCCTTCTTGAACTCTTCCTCAATCAGGACGTCATTGTGGTCGAACAACCTGTCGCCCTGCACGAACGAAATCACAATCTTGCAGAGGCCGCTTTCAGGAATCACGATGCCCGAGGCACCCTTGTTCTCGGATGTGGTATCGAGCACGAACTTGTTCTCGTTCTCGCCACAGTTGTAGCTGTAACTGTAGAGCGTCGCAGGGCCGGACTTGAGTTCCGCAAAGAAGAAGTTATCCTGTTCCTCGCTCCACGTGGGCTTCACGACAATGGTGGAATCGCCAATCTTTGCGTAGTGCGGAGTCGCCTCGCTGCAGTAGAAGGCCGCCTGCCGGAATATGCCAACAACACCGGTCTTGCCCTTGAACGCAGCCTCATTCTTGTACTTGTAACTATGGGCGCACGCCAAAAGCAATAGCACGGCACCCAGCAAGGCCAACGGAACGATTCTTTTCATTGCGACACTTCCTTTTTACGCGTTTGTCATAAATATATAAGTTTTTCGAGAATCACGCCCGTAAAAATTTGGGAATCCCGGCCCTTTTCGGGGCCACCTTGTATTTGGGCGTTCCCCACCTTGGTGGCCATGCGCACTAAACAACAAGTTGTTACGTGCTGTCCGCCCACTGGCGTGGGTCGGGCTATATTTTATGGGTTGCCCGGTTCTCCACAAAGTGGATAACAGCGACTAAGAACTAAAGTTCTAAGTCTTGTATAACTCCGTTCCCGCCCAACCTCATAAAACGGAGCCTTACACTTGTCATCCCCGCGAAGGCGGGGATCTCCATTGCAAGTCTCCGCCCCAAGGGGTCACTATCCCTAACGCGAATGAATTCAAAAAAGACCGCTCCTGTCAAGTATCCAGCAACCCATAACTCGCAAAGTCAAACGACCCATCAGTATTTGGGTTATTGTTTGAAAAGTCCCACGGAAAACCATCTATTTCAGAAAAATATGGATGAGCCAGCCGTTCCGCAATAATGAACCGATTACTGGGGATTTCTTTTATATTGTTTTCAACATGTTCTCTATGCAAAGGAGGAATATTCGTCCCTTGTGTTGGACCTTGCAGATCCTTGTTTGCATGCTCTATTGTTGAATGGTAAAAATTGAAATCCGCACCACCGCCGAATGCATAATACATGATTTTCCCTCGATTTTTACGTTGTTCAGCCATTAGTTTTTTGTCCGTATTATCAGCAGCAGTTATTCCACGAACGAAGCCACTTCTAAAATCAAGCGATTTCTGTTCTATTTTTGTCAGTGGAGGAAACCCTGAACCATATTTTGGGAGTTTCACATCCATCTTCTTTAGTTTATCCACACATTCCAAGCGATTTCTTCTATACTCCATAGGATAAAAATCTCTCAAAAGAACTTCTACTCCTAAAGGCATAACAGTTTGTGAATATATGCGGGTTTTCTTTTCTCCATTTTCCTGCTTTATTGCTATTGTTGCACAATCAACAGTTCCGCCACCTACATCAAGAATCGTATAAATTCCATCATCAGTAGAATGCTTTTCAATAAACCACAAAGCTTCAGCATAGAGTTCAGGAATTGTATCTAAAGACGAATCAGAAAAATTTTCATTATCATCTATAAATCCATCTATCGCGTCCACAGATAAAAGTTCAAAATCAGATTGTTGGCTCAATGCAAACCCTATATTCAAAGCTCTATCATAAATACCCTTATGTCCATCGCAGAAATTATCTATAGGGCAACCCATATTGAAGAAAAATTTTATATCATCAGTTTTACATTCTCGGCAAATAGAGTCTTTCACAAGTTTGATTACTTTCGCTAAATAAAATGCAGAACAAATCAAGCTTATGCTATTCTTGATTTTCGGATTTTTCTCACAAATTTTACTAGCCGCCAAAAAATCATTGTTTATTAGCCCATACTTGAAATACTCTATTTTTTGAAGATTTTCATCGTTTTTCAATGACAAAGTGTTGTTTTGGGCGGAATAGAATAATACTGAAGGCAGATAATATCTTTCGGGATTATTCGTTTCAAATTGAATGGCGAATTTCCCGTAATCTGAGACACTACAGAACACCTTGGTAAAACTCGTTCCAAAGTCAATTCCAACAATAGCTCTTTTCGATTTGCTTTTTTGGGGAAAAACTATATTTTTTCGTTCAGCATGATGCCGTGTTTTTTTTGTTGTTGAATCTATCACCTTTGACGGCCGAATAATTTCGCTTTTATAACGCTCTTGCACTTTAGGAGGCTCGCGCTTTTCGAGAACATCAAACGGTCTTTCTTCCGCTACGGTTTTTACTCCTGAGGATTTTATTGTCTCTCGTCTATATTTCTCCTGAACTTGTGGAGATTCATGCGTTTTCTCATTTGATGAAAGAAATAAATTCTTAATCAGGTCAAATAATTTCATTGCGTCCTATTCTCCACTACTCAATATACAGCAATCCCAAGCATATTTCTGGATTTTCACATTGAACTGCCAGTTTTTGCTCGACATCATCAATCTGATTTTTTAATCTCTCTTGAATAGACTTGATTATACTTTCCTGCAATTTGATGTAACGTTCTTTTTCTTGTGAAGTTTGTCCCGCATTGCTTTTTATGGTTTCGATACTTTGTTCTGCCTGTTCTATTTTCCTAGCGGCCGTTGTAATTAGGGAAATTTTTTGTTGCTCGCAAACACCTCTGTTATCATCCTCAAATTTTTTTTCATAATTCTGATATTCTTCATTAGCATTATTTCTAATCAAGTCAAGAGCATCATAGGCATCTCTTAAATCACAATACTCGTTCCATCGTTGATTATTCTCACCAAACATATATGCATCAGAAACAATTTTTTCCGCTATTGCAGGTTCTAAACATTCTTGAGAGTCAACATTACACACGTAATATTTTAGCTGATTCTCTTTTTTAAAACCTTTTGCTTTCCATTGCTGAATGTAGTAAACATACATTCCTAGCGGAGCTTCTACATTGTCAGGATGATATTTTATAGATGAGCAACCATAAGGGACTGAGGGTTCGTTTAAACGCTCTTCAGTAATCCATTTTATTAATGGATGAGAATAAGAAATGACTTCTTTAGAACGTTTCACATCATCCTTGATAGAGGCGTCAAAGAGACACAGCGTTTCTTGATTATCAAATTGCAACGATGAGCGCGATCCATCTTTTTTCAGATAATCACTAAACCGTATAGCAGCCTTATGCGACAACTTGATTATTAAAGCATCCTTGTAAATTGCATCATTTTTTATAATACAACCTTGCCATTTTTCAGTTAAATAATCCTCTACATAAAATCGCAAATCAATGGGCCTTATGTACCGTTGCGTTTTATTTGCATTTATAATATTATTTGTAATCAATTCCTGGAAAGCAATGCTATTAGCTGCATTTTTTTCGATATTTTCTTGATCCATCTTTTTCTTGCATATGGTGTCTATAATCTTTTCGTATTGTTCTTTTTTTTGGGAATTATATACAATGTTCCACCCGCCACAGTTCTGTAAATTTTCTTAAACACATTAGAATGGCAAAATATCTGCCTTGCGGTCTTGTCGCCTAGTCACTATATTGTAGTATGGATAGTATGGTGCTATAGAGTAAATAGCATAAGGAGTTAGAATTATGGCTTTGAAGATTAAAGTCCACGAAAGAACACAAGGTTCAAATGAGCATATTCAAGAATCGGATATGTTTGAAATGGCTTGTTTGCGTAAAAAGCGGACAGGATTGCCTGTAAATATCTATGTGGATGATAGTGGTCAATGGAAGGAATCGGGACACGCCAACAGGATTAAATTTCAAAACAACAAAGGCGACCATCCCGTTACACGGGGAATGATACCTATGTCTATAGACGATGACCCTGTTGTATTGGTGGATAACCCTAGAATGGAGTTATCACAGGCTGACGTTAATGCCGTTAAGAAATTTGTTACTGCAAATAAGGATTTGTTAAACAGGTTGGGCGAAGATTTGGACATTGACGATTTTATTAAAGCGATGGTTACAGTATAATACTAGCACAAGGAGTTAGAATTATGGCTTTGAAGATTAAACTGCACGAAAACCGTTCCATTGTTGAACAAGATATATCCGAAATGGCACGGGTCGGATTTGCCGACAAGTTGGAAGTGTCCGTATGGACGGATGATGGCGGTGAAGTTCCACACGTCCATATAACCAATAAGGAACCTCCTAGTAAATCTACAAGTATAAACTTGTGCGTTCAGTTAGAAAAATCCGAATACTTCACACACGGGAAATATGACGGAACTCTAAATGCTTCGCAGCGTAAGGAGTTCAACAAGTTTATGCACCAACCTCACAAGCAGGGAAAGTTTGCGTCTAACTATGAGTATGCGGTATTTCTTTGGAATGACAACAACTCCACACACGAAATCAAACTACGGACTGACGAAAACGGGAATATAGTTATACCCGATTATACCAACATTGCGGATTATAAATCCAACAAAGATAAAGGTTAATTTAATAATCCAAACTACTGACACTTTCTGTCATAAATTTTGTATATATTTTATAGTGGAGGCATCCACTATGAACGACCACGTAACCATCTCGCTCTACAAGATTCTCAAGAAGTTCCCCGACAACGAAACCGCCCGAAAGTTCCTTGAACGGAAGCGTTGGGGTGACACGCCCACCTGCCCGTATTGCAGTTACACACATTCCGTAGCAAGGACAGACAAGAAACTAGGCTTTTACCGTTGCAACCATTGTCGCAAGGAATACTCCGTAAGAACCAATTCCATATTCGCAAACTCCAAGGTAGGGCTAGACAAGTGGGTTATCGCTATGTACTTGATGGTCACGGCTCGCAAGGGTGTATCTAGTATGCAACTCTCCAAGGAACTTGATATAACGCAGAAGACCGCCTGGTTCCTGTGCCACCGCATCCGCTCCGCTATGGGCAACGGGAAATACAGCGGTCTGCTGCAAGGCATCGTGGAAATGGACGAAACATATGTGGGCGGTAAGGAAGCGAACAAGCACAACTCCAAGAAACTGCACGAAGGACGTGGCTCCGTGGGCAAGACTCCCGTGGTGGGCATCGTGGAGCGGGGCGGTCGTGTCCGTTCGTTCGTCACCGCAGACACCACCCAACTCACCTTGCAGGGTTTGGTCGCCTTGAACGTCCAAAAGGGTGCTGTCGTCAATACAGATGAATTTAGGGGATATGGCGACCTGTCCGAAAAGGGGTATGTCCACAACAGGGTGAACCACTCCGCTAAACTCTACGTGGACGGCAAGGCATATACGAACGGCATAGAGAGCGTGTGGAGCCTTGTCAAGCGTGGGTTCTACGGCACGTTCCACAAGTTCACCTTGGAGCACCTGCAACGCTATGTGGACGAGTTTGACTTCCGATGGAACAAGGGGAACTGCAAGGTGCCCACGGACGAGCGCATAGACTCACTTGTGTGTGGTTGTTGGGGCAAGACTTTGAACTATAGGACACTTGTTGCGTAGTATCTTGTTATAAACTCTTGGAATATGTATATTTCTATGGAAACCATTGCAGGAGTTCCGAATGACCGAGAAGTTCGCCACCGAAATAGAAGGGCAGACCGATTTCTATGACAGATTTCTGTCCCGAATCAATCCCAACAAGACTACCGAAGAAATTATCGCCAACAACAATGACGGAGTTCTTAACGGAAATCTGCTTGAGTTCAAACTCACCGTAAAGGACTTGAACGAAGTCCTGTTTCAGTGTGTGAAGTATTTGTCTGCTTTACGCTTAAAGGGTATTCCTGTTCCCGCCAATATCGTGATTATAGACTTGAATGCCACTAGAGCGTATCTTTATAATTCAAATGACTATCTTGGATTTATAGAACAGATTTATATTGGTGGGGCATCAAAGAACAATACGGGGTTTATTGGGAACGACCCTATCAAGATGTTGGACTATTCCAAGGCGTTATATGCGGAAACCTTGATTGCTACCCTAAAGGAAACCAACTTCACTAAAATCCATATAGACGAGAACTGCATTGTCGGTTGGGCAGAACATTATTATAGGAAGAACCAAACTGCTAGGAAGGAGGACTTTCTAGGCGATGAAAAGGGCAAGCACAAGACAGTCGGTGAAATCCGCAACCCGACGATTTTCAAGGATTACATCTATCCGTACGAGGGTGAAACGAATGTCAAGTTCAATTACTTAATGGATAAACTCAATGACACGCTCTTGAAGAAAAATCTTGGGGCTTTCTATACGCACCCGCTATATGCACAAAAGGCTGTTGAACTTGTGCGTATGGCTATCAAGCGTGTCCCCGAAGGGAACGACTATATCATTCTTGACCGTTGTGCGGGAACGGGAAACCTTGAAACGGCTTTGAGCGATGAAGAACTGTCACATTGCATAGTATCTACAATAGAGTATTACGAATACAAGGTCTTGCAGGAACTTGTAGGCTCAAAGGTAAGGGCTATAATACCCCCGATAGAAACGAAAGAAACTTTCAATGCAGGATTAGTCTATGGGTCGGATGCCCTGTCCAAGGAATTTGTAGAAAACGAAGTTATCGCCCAATACGTGAACGACCCTAACTGCACGATAATCCTCTTTGAAAATCCACCCTATTCCGAAACGACATCCATAGAACACCAAAAGAAGAAAAAGGGCAAGGAATCTACCGTGTGGAAGCAGTCCTATATCGTTAAGGAAATGAAGAAGGAAAAAATCAAAGGTACGGCTTCAAACGATTTAGGAAATGCCTTTATTTGGTCGGGATTCAAATACTATCTACGACAGCCTACGGATAGTTTTGTCGTGTTTTCTCCCGTAAAGTATTGGAAAGCCCACCACTTGATAAACAAGAAGATAATTGAAGGCTACGCATTCAACCGTAGGCATTTCCATACGCAGATTGATGCTTGCATTATGTGTGCCTTGTGGAGCAACGAACCCTCGGATATTACGGAGTTCAACATAAAGGGCTACAACATTGATGCCAAGACGGGCACGTTCTTGGACGAAGTGGTATTGCCCGTAAAGCGTTGCTATAGCCTTTACAGCGAAAAATTCTATGACAAGCGGGAATATGCTGACACAAAGGATGGCGTATTGCTAGACTTTGACGGAACCGAAATCAAGAAAGACCGAAGTTCCGTTCGTCAAATTCCATTCTACAACGACAACATTATTGGCTATCTTGCGGTCAAGGGGGCAAACTTTGACAACCCCGATTCTAGTGTCCATCTGTTGAGAACGGCTGAATATGATGGGAACGGCTTTTATATAAGAACAACTAATTTCCTACAATCTATGCCTATGTTTGCAGCAAGTCGCTACATAACATACAATAGAGGGTGGACGGAGCGTTCTAGGATAATGAAATCCGCTGACAAGGCAGACCGATTCTTGGTGGATGCCCAAAGCGGTTGTTTGGACAATTTCTTGTTAAAATGTCTGTTATTTACCTGTATTGAAATGCAGAACCATTGCAGGTCGTTTACAGGTAGTGACGGCAGGTATTACAGGAACGAACTTTGCCTTGACGCAACCCACGGGGAAACCGTAGCATCCAAGGAATTGAAAAGGCTTGAACTGAATGAAACCGAAAGCAGGATTTTCAAGTTATACGAATCCTTGATTGGACACGTAAAAGAAACAAAAGAATACGATAGTGAATTGACCTACGGGATTTATCAAATTGCAGAAGAAATAGATACATCCTATAAGGACACAACATCCAAGAAAGGGAAAACTGTTTATAACAACATACAGGTTCATTCCGATTTAAGGGCTATGAAAGAACTTTGCAAGGAGTATTACAACCGAGAAATTGTCCCGATACTATTTGAATACGAGTTCTTGAAGTAGGGGAACACTACCCGTAGCGGTCTATACCACCAATACTACACCACGTATCGGGTGGAACATTGTATATAATTCCCTTTTTTTTCGATTTCTGTCAAATTTTTGTTCATCAAAATAAGAGCAATATCTCTAATCGGTTCACCTAGAATCTCATCTAAATCTCCGATGGAACTTTCAAATATATCAATGCGTTCATATAGTTTTTGCAACACCCTATCTTCTACGCTGTCTTCGCAATACATATTAATGATATTTATTTTTTCGGACTTCTGCCCAATTCTATCAATACGGCCAATTCTTTGTTCCAATTTCATTGGATTCCATGGGAGATCGTAATTTATTTCCGTATCACAGAATTGCAAGTCAAGACCTTCCGCTCCAACTTCTGTTGAGAGAAGAATCGTTATAGACAAATCATTTTTAAATACATCAATCACCTCTGCTTTATTTTGAGTTATCCCGCCCATCATACTGATGCAATAAATTCCGTCTTCCTTAAATCGTTCCTCAAGATATTTTATCGTGCTCCTGTAAAAAGAGAAAAGAACTATTTTTGAACCGGGATACTTTTCCTGTTGATTTCGAATACATTCTAGTGTTGCTTTATATTTCGAATCTTCACATCTCAATCTTTCATAATCAAATCCATTATTGATTATGATTTCATAAATATCTGGATGAGCATTAATTAAGTCGTCTTCCCCCTTTAACGAACGTTCACCATCTTCAAGCAGAATTTCTCCATTGGAATCATAGCTAAAAAAGCTATCAACCAACGATCTCCACGACGAAATCGTTGCCGGCAGGCAGCTTGCCATTTGTCTTTGGCGTCCAATAATCCTAAAAGTGGTAAGACTTTCTTGTGCAAATGATGCCAATTCCTGCAAAGCCTCTGTCACTTTCGTATAAACAGAACGTTCATATTCACTAAGAGCAAATGGATATTGAATGGGGTTACGTTTGCGAAGATTTTCAAACGCATCACATTTTCTAGTTCTTGTCACATAATTTGAATAAAATACCTTTTGCGCAAAGAGTTCATAATACCTCATGCGTTCTTGATTGTCAGCTATTATTCCCCTCAAATCCTTTTCAAACGCATCAACAAAAGAAGGATTACTTTTGTATGTAGGCCCATCTTTTATCTTCAACAATAAATCTCGAATATTCGTCTCCGGAATTTTATTTCTTAATCCATTGGAGAGTTTTATATAATTCTGCCCTTCCTCCAATTGATATTCAAATGTTCTTTTATCAAAGAAAACATCGGAATCTAGGATTTTTAAAAGGTTAAACAGGTTCGACGATTCTGTTTGTATAGGTGTTGCCGACAATAGCAAAACATGATTTGCATTTTTTCTAAGAGCCATTGTCGTATGATAATTAGCAGTCTCGCTGTTCCTTGCATTATGAGCTTCATCAAAAACAACCAAATCTAATAAAGGATTAAACGAACTATCCATTCTCTTTAGTATATCATTTATTTTTTCTTTGGAATCTTTTCTACGAGATGGATTTTGGTCATCATCTTTTTCTTTAAAGCGAATTCCTTCAATACTTGTAATCAGTAAAAATCTTTTTTCGTTTGGAATTCGCTCTGTTTCTTCAAAATTTTCTAATAGCTCTTTTGCATCAACAATTGTCGCTTCCTTTGAGAAGAATCTAGAAATGTCTTTTTTCCATTTTTCGCACAATGCTGCAGGACAAACAATTAATAATCGTCGGCTATTTTCACGAGCAATTAATTCCTCCCAAATATACATTGCTTCAATAGTTTTACCGAGACCAACCTCGTCTGCAATTAAGAGTTTTCCCGCTGTAGATTCAATAAACTTAAAAACAGGTTTGAACTGATGTGCTAGAAACTCAGTTGCTCTATTTCCCATAGAGTAGTAAATATTCGTCACATCACCCTTTATTCGAATGAATGATAAAATTCGCTTAAGTTCGGCAAGACCAAGAAAATCACCATTTTGAAATTTGTCATCCAAAGATTCTGTCGACTCAAGTTCAAGAAATTCTTCTTTAATAATTGGTTGTTCTTGCTGATTTACGAACACCTTCCATCTCACACTAGAGCCGACCATTCTTTTTTCTAGAATAGTTCCTCTTTTGTTGTCATTGACAATAACAACCAAGTCACCAGGTTTAAACTTGTCGGCCATACCAATCCTCAGATTTTTTCACTTTTTTCTTTAAAATTATATAAATATGGGCGGAAGGAGATTCCCACTTGCACAGGGATAACACAAAAAAAAGAAAAGAACCTGATTTTAGAGCAAAAATGACATTTGCTAAAAAAATTTTTTGAACAATATTTTCCAAAAATCATGCAAAATACCATATTCCGACTCACCGTTTTTGATTTTCACGTAAATCAGCATCTCACTCGCATTTTGTAGACGGCAAATTCACTTTCAACCTTTCCGTCACTTTCTTTATCAACTCTGTCTCAATTTTAGATTCGTTCGGTAAGCGCAACCGTAGTATGAATTCACGAACAAGTCGCCGAACAAAAAGTTCCTCGGAAATCGTCTCATCGGTGAGATTTTCTAGGATTTCGGCGTAGTCATCATATTCTTTAGACGCCTCTGGAAGTGACATTACCCATTCGTAAATTTCTCGGAAGAATGCTTTTAACGATGTTTCATCCAAATCTGGTCTTTGTCTATCATAATAAAAGAAGACTGAATCGGCCAATTCCTCGAATGTGTCGTCTAAAAAGCCTTCTTCTGATTCGCACTCTACGCCATCGCAATAATAGGAAGAGCAAATTTCGTTCCCTTCGGAATCAAATTCTTGGCATAGACCGTTAAATTGGTCTCTAAATATATACATCTGTCTTTTTATACAGCCACTTTCATGATAAAATTTGGCTATTCCGTTTTTGCAAATGAATGATTCTTGGAGAATTCCGTTTTCGTCAAAAATTTCGTATTTGCCATCTACGATTTGTCCATTCTTATATTGTGTTTTAGATTGTAACGCTCCGTTTTCGTGATAGACGAACTCCATTCCATCAGGCAAGAAACCATTCATGTCAACTTCACGACATATAGAGCCGTCATCGTAATATTGTGTAATATGAGAGCCACAAGCATCACCATCAATATACATCGTTGATCTTACGACAGCCCCGTTGGCAGAAAAAATCTTTTCAAAACCTTGTTTGACACCATTTTCATAAGGGGTCTCTTTTTCTAGAGTACCATCTTCTTTATATTCTTTCGCAATACCTTCTGGAACACCATTACGATAAGGAGTTTCGCTCATCATGGCTCCGGATTCAAAGAAATATTTTTCAATGCCATCCTTTTTTCCGTGAATATAAAAGGTCTCGCTTCGCATGGTTCCGCTTCTATAATAAGAATGTTCTGCGCCGTCCTCAAGACCATATTTGCCAAAGAAAGTTTCTTGTGCCAGCGATCCGTCTTCATAATATGTTTTTGACGGGCCAAGAATGAGATCGTCTAAGAACAGGCTTTCTTCCTTAAGACCTCCATTTTCATAATAGACATGCAGCAGACCGTGTTTCTTGCCTTCCTTGAATGTGCATTCAAAGGCTAAATTCCCGTTTTCAAAATAGTCCTTCCGTTCTCCGTCAAGAGAGCCGCCCTTGAAGAAACACTCACGAGCAATCTGTCCATTTTCAAAGTATCCTTTGAATACTCCCGCATAAGCACCGTTTTTTAGGCCGAATATTTTTTTGATGTTCCCGTTTTCAAAAAAGACCGAGCAAAGACCATTTTCCCAATGTTCCTGTTCTAGGACGTTTCCATTCTCGCTATAAACCTCGACAATTCCATCAGCAACGACACCGTAGTTGTATGGACGGCATGTCCGGAGTTGCCCGTTTTCATAAAACTGCTTTTCGTCTCCAATTAACGCACCTGCATAATAAGTACAATCGAGAATAGTGGTCCCACTTTCTGTATAGGTGTATTCGTGGCCATACATTAAACCGTTTTTGAAAAAACGACTCCGTTTTAAGGCTCCACTTTCATAAAACTCGTTTTGTAATCCATCTCTATGTCCGTATTTGAAAGAGGAAGTCCAATTTAGTGCGCCACTTTCGTAGTATTCTCGTTCAAATCCTTCAGGCCTTCCGTTTTTTAGTTGTGTTTCAATCCGAATCCTTCCGTTATCATAGAAGAATTTTTCTGTACCATGTTTCTCGTTGTTCTTGTAAGGACATTCGTAAATAAGATGCCCGTTTCTGTTGTATTTCTTTTGTATTCCTTCGATTTTGTCGTTCGTATATGGCGTTTCAAACATTATATCGCCTGTGTCATAAAATCTCTTTTCTAAACCATCCCGCATACCGTTCCTAAAAAACACTTCTTCTCGAACGCATCCATTTTCATAAAAAGACTTATATGAGCCTTCTATTTTGCCTTGGCTGTATTCGCAAGAAACCTTGATGTTGCCATTTGGGAAATAACTTTTATATAAGCCTTCATAGCTAGTGCTGAAAAGCCCGTATTCAAGAATTAATCTATCTTGAGAATCAAACGCTTTGCATCGACAATTTGACCAAAATTCAGTTAAAGCAGGTTTCCCTTTTTCATCAAAAACAACAACGTTTCCATTTACGGGGCGCCCTTGTTGAAATAAAATTTTGCAGCGCAACTTTCCATTGTCATGGTAAGTTTCTTCAACTCCATCAAGCAAATCGTCCTTAAACATCGCCTTGCGGCAAATATTTCCATTTTCATAGTAGAGAATGCATAGTCCGTTTCTTTTGCCATCTACTATTGGACATTCAAGTTTCGGATTTCCGTTAGGGTAGCTGGTTTTTAAGATGCCATTTTCCATATATGCCCCGCCTTTGATGTTTTCCGTATCGCCATAAATATACATCCATTGCAGCGACAAAATATGACATTTGTGGTATGTATATTTGTAAGGGCAAGGTTCTATGCTGGTAACTTTCCTTATCGTGCTTGGCATATTGGCCCTTTTCGGGGCTGGTGACGCAGGGGATGCCTGCGCCATTACCTTGCTATTGAAGGTTCTGCCGTTCCTGATTATCGTGGGGATTGTGGCGTCGCTGGCGTTCTGCGGAGGGTGATTTTCCAGTAATCCTTTTTGTTCAATAATTACGAGGTCAAAACGCCTTTTTTATGCAAATTTCGACATTTTTGACACTAAAACCTCGTAAAATGCTCGTAATGAACTCGTAAAACGAGCGAAATTTACGAGATTTCTCAGAAAAATAATCTATATTCAAAATATCAAGATAAACCGCTACGAGAAGCAAAAATATTGTTTCGTAGCGAATTATACGAGGTCTTTATGGCGATTCTTGGTCGAAAAAAGGAAATTGGCGAACTGAAGCAACTGTATTCCAGCGACAAGGCCGAATTTGTCGCCGTTTATGGTCGCCGTCGCGTAGGCAAGACATTCCTTATAGACGAAGCTCTAAAAGGATCGATTACATTCCGCCACGCCGGACTCAGCCCGGTAGACGAAACAGGAGCATCAAACAATTCCAAGCAACAGCTTCAGCATTTCTACCAGTCGCTCCAGTTGCAGGGGATGAAAAAAAGCCATTGTCCCAAGAACTGGCTTGAAGCATTCTTTATGCTGGAACAGTTTCTCCAACAAAGGGATGATGGTAAAAGACAGGTCATCTTTTTAGACGAACTCCCCTGGATGGACACTCCCAAAAGCGGTTTCATAACCGCTTTGGAAAGTTTCTGGAACACTTGGGCATGCCATAGACAAAACCTGATGCTTATTGTTTGTGGCAGCGCCAATTCATGGATGCTAGACAATCTCGTCAATAACCATGGTGGTTTATATGGCAGAACCACTTACGAAATCAAGTTGATGCCGTTCACTCTATCCGAATGTGAGGCTTTCTATAAAAGTCAGGGTATTCAGATGTCGAGATACGATATAGCCCAGGCGAACATGATCCTTGGCGGCATTCCCTACTACATGACCTACTTGGCAAAAGGCAAAAGCCTCGCCCAGAATATCGATACGTTATTTTTTGATTCCAACGCCAAACTGAAAAACGAGTTTTCTCGTCTATTCGCATCCGTCTTCACTAGACCAGAAGATATGATTCGTATTGTCCGATTCCTATCGTCTCGTCGAAACGGTTTCACACGTGATGACATTGCTCAAAATACACAATTGTCCAACAATGGAGACTTATCCAAACAACTCAACGCCCTTACCGCTAGCGACTTTATCGAGAAATACTTTCCCTTTGGCGAAAGCAAACGAAAGCCTCATTACAAACTAATCGATCCTTTCTGCCTATTCTACCTGCGTTTCGTAGAAGGTCAAAAAAACATAGACCCGCAATTTTGGATGAATAACGTCGACTCTGCCAAGATAAACGCCTGGCGAGGCTACGCCTTTGAAGATTTGTGCTTTAGACACATAAGTCAAATAAAGCATGCTTTGCAGATTGCAGGGGTTACAACGACACAATCCGCATGGTCGTTACAGGGCGACGACAAACAGGTCGGAGCACAAATAGACCTTATCATATCTCGCAAGGACAACGTAATAAACCTGTGCGAAATGAAATTCTACAGCGAAGAATTCACCATATCTAGCGACTATCACAAGACTCTTGTCCACAGAACCAATCTCTTGCAGCAACAGGTATCTCGCAAAACAGCCGTCCACAATACACTCGTGACAACTTACGGACTCACCTATAATGCCTATTCTAGCGATTTCATGAATACTATCACGCTCGATGATTTGTTCAACACCTAACAACGTCAGCTAAATAAAAAGAGTCCTGCATCAACCACTATTCGGGGTTTTAGGGACGGAGCCACTAGGCGAAGGGGTAGCGGAAGACCCGACTGGGGCGGGTTATATAAAAGACGCCCACTCATTTGAGTGGGCGTGATTATAAGGGCGGGGTCGGGGCTGAAGCGAGGGGGACACTTCCCCCCTTTACTTAACGACGATGTTCACGAGCTTGCCCGGGACCACAATGGATTTCACAACAGTCTTACCAGCAGTAAACTCCTTCACTCTTTCGTTTTCAAGAGCGAGCTTTTCCAAAGCGGCCTTGTCCATGTCCTTGGCGACGGAGGCCTTCGCGCGGACCTTGCCGTTCACCTGGAACACGACTTCCACGGTGTTTTCCACGGCCTTGGAGTGGTCGGCTTCCGGCCAAGCGACGTTCGTGAGCGATTCGTTGTGACCGAGGATGCTCCACATTTCTTCGGCGATGTGCGGGGCAAACGGGTGCAGCAACTTCACGAAGGTTTCACACGGTTCGCGGTAGCGCTTGTCCATCTTCATCATTTCGTTGTTGAAGATCATCAGCTGGCTAATCGCGGTGTTGAAGCTCATGTTTTCGATGTCGCTCGTGACCTTGATGACGGTCTGGTGCATCACCTTCTCGATTGCTTCCGGAGCGGTTTCATCCACAAAGACCGGGGCTTCGTCAGAATCGCCGACAACGGAACGCCAGGCGCGGCCGAGGAAGCGGTTCATGCCTTCGATGCCCTTGGTCTGCCACGGCTTCACGGCATCCAGCGGGCCCATGAACATTTCGTACAAACGAAGGCTATCGGCACCGTAATCGCGCACGACGTCATCGGGGTTCACCACGTTCTTCAAAGACTTACTCATCTTCGCCACAATCTGCTTGAGCTCGATGTCGGTTCCCTTCTTGAAGAACTTTCCGTTCTTTTCTTCGACTTCGTCGGTCGGGACCTTGGAGCCCGCGGCATCTTCGTAAGCGAAGGCGAGAATCATGCCCTGGTTGAAGAGTTTCTGGAACGGTTCGTCGGTAGAGACGAGGCCAAGGTCGAAGAGCACCTTGTGCCAGAAGCGGCTGTAGAGCAGATGGAGCACGGCGTGTTCGGCACCGCCCACGTAGAGGTCCACGGGCATCCAGTACTTTTCGAGTTCCTTCGCGACGAAGGCGTCGCCATTGCAAGCGTCGATGTAACGCAGGTAATACCAGCAGGAACCTGCCCACTGCGGCATGGTGTTCGTCTCGCGGATACCCTTGCGGCCGTTCTTGTCCGTGACCTGGAGCCATTCGGTGGCGTTTGCGAGCGGAGACTGTCCGCCGTCACCCGGCTTGTAGTCCTTGAGTTCCGGCAACAGCACCGGAAGTTCGGAATCATCGACGGTAGAGATTTCGCCGTCTTCCCAGTGGATAATCGGGAACGGTTCACCCCAGTAGCGCTGGCGGCTGAAGAGCCAGTCGCGGAGCTTGTAGTTCACGGTAGCCTTGCCGATCTTGTTCGCTTCGAGCCATTCGATGACCTTCGCGATGCCCTGCTTCTTGTTGAGGCCGTTCAGGCAAAGCGTGTCGTTCTGGCTGTTGATGTAGGTGCCGTCGGCAGCCCAGCAAGCTTCGCCAGCGAGAACCTTCGGGCGAACGTCCTCGGGGCAGCTTGCATCGGGTTCCATGATGCAGATGACGGGCAGGTTAAACTTCTTCGCGAAATCGAAGTCGCGGGTATCGTGAGCGGGCACGGCCATGATGGCACCGGTGCCGTAGCCAGTCAAAACGTAGTCGGCGACCCACACCGGAATCTTCGTGCCGGTGAGCGGGTTCACGGCGTAGCTACCGGTAAACACGCCGGTCTTTTCCTTCGCAAGTTCGGTACGGTCGAGGTCGCTCTTCAAGGCAGCGGCGTGCACGTATTCTTCCACGGCGGCCTTCTGTTCGGCAGTCGTGAGTTCCGGCACCATCGCGTGTTCCGGAGCGACGACCATGTAGGTGGCACCGAACAGCGTATCGCAACGGGTCGTGTAGACGCGGAGCTTCTTTTCGGTCGGCTTGCCGTTAGCGTCGGCGATGGCAAAGTCCACTTCGGCACCGTAGCTCTTGCCAATCCAGTTCTTCTGCATGTCCTTGACGCCCTGCGGCCAGTCGAGCTTGTCGAGGCCCTTCAGCAGGCGGTCGCCATACAGCGGGATACGCATGAGCCACTGCTTGAGGTTACGGCGTTCCACTTCCTTGGTGCCGCACTTTTCGTGGCTGCCGTCGTTCAAGACTTCTTCGTTGGCGCACACAATCTTGCAGTGCTTGCACCACCACACCTGTGCGTCGGCGTAGTAAGCGAGGCGCTTAGAATCCTTGTACTTGCGGACTTCTTCCTTGCCCTTGGCTTCGACATCGGCAGGAATCGGGAGTTCTTCAATCGGGCGGCCCTTCTGCTGGTCTTCATCGAACCAGGTGCCGTAAAGGCGCTTGAAAATCCACTGCGTCCACTTGTAATACTTCGGGTCGGTGGTGTTGACTTCCTTGTTCCAGTCATAAGAGAGGCCGAGGCGCTTGATTTGGCGGCGGAAATTGTCGCAGTTCTTCTTGGTGGTAATGGCCGGATGCGTACCGGTCTGAATGGCGTACTGTTCAGCGGGGAGGCCGAATGCGTCCCAACCCATGGGGTGGAGCACGTTGAAACCGCGGCTGCGCTTGTAGCGGCAGATGATGTCGGTGGCGGTGTAACCTTCGGGGTGGCCCACATGGAGGCCCGCGCCACTCGGGTACGGGAACATGTCCAGGCAGTAATACTTGGGCTTGGACTTATCGGTGCCCGTCTTGAAAGTCTGATGTTCTTCCCAGTAGGCTTGCCACTTGGTTTCGATCTCTTGCGGATTGTACTTTGCCATTGCTTTATACCTCAGGTTGGTTCTGCCAGACGAAAGACGAAAGACGAAAGACGAAAGATTTCGTCAGCAGGTCAATCAGCAGCCGTCAGCAAAGCCTCTTTAAATTTTTCGGGGTTAAATTTAGCAAGAAAAAGGGACGGCGGTCAGCCATCCCGATGTTCAAAGCCCTTAAATGAGAGCGTTAATCTTCAATTAATTCTCCATCTTCATCGATTATTTCTTCCTCTATTACTTCTTCAAAGCAATCCGGGGCTGAATAATATGCCTGAGGCAACCACTGATCACGTTCATACTCATAGAGGGCGCTTCCATACCAAGGAAACTTCTCGGTAACCTCCGCAGGCGGCGTAAAACAGCACTGATTGTCCTTTTCTGGGTCTGGCTCGCCACATTGTTCTTGCAGAGCAGCATCAAAACGATTCTGTTTTGCAATCAGCGAATCAATCTGTGCCTGATTAGTCCGTTCCCAGACGCCATCGCCCTTATACACAAAGGATATTTCACCAGCCTGAGGATTCATTCCTGCCTGGAATATGTTCGACGAACCTTGCTTAACACAAGTGTCACCCACCTGCACGCCGGCAGTATCGCAAGTCAACGAAATATCGCCTTCCACCCAGGAACCGTTTTTACACCTTTTGTATGTATCGTACCCATACTTGGGATTTCCGACCCATTCAACTTTAACTTCACCCTCGTTCTCGGCATTGCAACCATCACCCATAACCGATGAGGAAGAAGCAATTTCATCACTCGAAGAGCCCGGCTGTTCCTCATTGCTTGCAGACGAGGAATCGTCGCCGCAGGCGACAAGTGCCATGGAAGCGGCAAACGCAAACGAAAACGCGCAAAACAAAGTCGTTATTTTATTCATAGTTTTTCTCCTTTATCCCACCAACGTGTAATATACATACAATTATGCATTTCTATAGTCTATTTTCTTTGTAAAGTTTCGTTTACAACATAAATTTATAAGCAGTTCTCCTTGCTGGCCAAGACCGCCACCGCCACAAAAACTATATTTGGCGCATGAATTTCTTCAAGTCCATACTGGCCTTTGCCGCATTCTCGGCTACGGTAGCCCTCGCGCAGGGCGAATACCCTGCCGAAACCGATTCCGCATGGATTGCCTCGCAGAACGGGGGCAGCACCGAACTGAATGACGGTTCCGAAGAACCCAACCCCGAATGCATCGGGGACGGCTGCGGAGAACAGGCAGCACCCGAGCCGGAAAAAGCGGCCGACGCAACCCGCAAGTCTTGGGAAAAGGAAGACGCCAAGGGCCCGGCCGACGAAGACGAATGCACCCCGGCAGATTCCCTGCTCCCCGAATGCCAGGAAGACAACGTCGCAACCTACGATGACGACGCAGACGATGACACCTACGACCGCTATATAAACGACAACTCCGATATTTCCCGTGCAAGCCGCGAAGGGTTCTCCAGCGGATTCTCGCTCGGTTTCAGGGTGGCAGGCGGCCTGAACAAGATTTTCCTGGGCGACGAAATCGATGACTGGGGAATCGGGTACGAGGCCAATGGCGGCATCATCACGTTGACAAAGCTTGGAAACTCCGGGCTGTACGCCTCGGCAGAACTTTCTGTAGGCTACTACCGTTACCGCTACGAAGCAAAACTCGACGAAGAAGACTACAACGAACAGGACGAAGCCACCCTCAACGTGGTGCTGTTCGAGGTTCCCGTAGTGCTCAAGTACGCCATCGGTGGCGGAAACCTCACCCTCGGGCTCGGCGTGGATATCGGCCTCAAGCTCACGGGTTCTTCCAAGTTCAAGCAGACCATCGAGACCAGCACGCTCACCGAGACGGACGAATCCGACGACGACCTTATCCCCTCCGCGTTCGTGGAAGTCGGCGGCATCTTCGAAATCGGCTACACCATCAACAGGAACTTCTCCGTTGACCTGCGATTCAACCAGCGTGTGCTGAACCTCCTGAACCAGGACGTGGTCGCCGTGACCTCGATGACCGGCATGAAGTTGCTCGCATCGCACGTTACCCTCGGTTTTTCGCTGTACCTCTAGCCTAAAAGCCTTAAAATCGGTATAAAATGCCCCGGATAGCCCCGGCGGCAGGTAAAAAAAAATTTGCCACACTCCCTTTGGACAAAATAAATTTATAATAAGGTGGGTGTTTAACTTTGCTTTTATTATAATTCTAGCATGAAATCGAGAATTGCTCCATTCCTGGCAGCGACATTCCTTGCTGTTTTCACGCCATCCTTCGCGGATGAGTTCGACGAGTTTGACAATGATAACAGTGCGGTTTCTGCCGGCAGCAGTGGCTCCGCGGAAGGGACCAGCTACGACGGTTCGCAGGAAAGCGAGTTCGCTGACGACGAGGAGTACGCGGCCGAATACGCACAGTACAAGAAAGAAAAGACTTCCAAGGCGGAAATCAACCGCCAGCGTACCGAGGGCTTTGCGAGGTCCATCCTCCTGGGCGTGCATGCGAACCTCGGCGTAAACACGCTTATCGGGCAGGATACCGACGGCTGGGGACTTGGTTTCCAGGGATCGGCGGGCGTCCTTGTCACCCTGCCGCTCGGCGTGAAGAACCTGAACATGGTTCCCGAGCTGGTATTCTCGTACCGCCATTATTCCTACGCAGCAGAAACCGACTTCGGCGACGACGAGGCGAGCATCGACGTCATGATGTTCGAAATTCCGCTCATCGTTCGCTACACGTTTGCAGACTACAACTTTTTCGTCGGCCTCGGCCTGAACCTGGGCCTGAAGCTCACCGGTTCTTCTGAATTTACCCAGAACCTGGACATGGGCGACGACGAGACCCGAACGAACACCATCCCGACGACAGGATTTGAACTGGGAGCGGCGCTCGACATCGGCTACATGTTGACACGCTGGGTGCAGGTGAACATCCGCGCCGTGCAGGGATTCACGAACCTGCTGAACCCGACCCTGGCCTCCGGTGGCGAGAAGAAATTCGCAGATGCGAACTTCCTGACATCTTACGTGCAGCTCGGCGTGAGCATGCTGTTCTAGCTAGTTATTAGTCATTGGTCAATGGTCATTAGAAAAAGCGGGTATCAAGCCCGCTTATTTCTTTGATAGGTATGCGTCATCCTCGCGAGAAACGTCATCCTCGCGTAGGCGAGGATCCATACAGTTATGGATAGAAAAGCGCCCATGCAAGCATGGGCGACTGCAGGTTTTAATCGCTTATTTTCGGATAGAACTGCGGCGGAGCTTCACGATCTCGCGCTCGATAAGGAACTTCTCCACCGGGAAGAAACTTTCGTGCTCCTTGATGGCATCGAGGTAGATAGCGTTAGCAAGTTCAGGTTCACCCGCGAGCATCGCGATAAGCAGCACGTTGCGGAGGAAGAACTCGTCCATCGCCTTCATCTCGTACTTCTCGTAGAAACCCGCAACGAGGCGGGCGGCCGTATGGTAGTCCTTGGTGCGGGCGCATTCCATGATGTTGAACTCGTCCACGAACGATGCCGGGAAGGCCCCCTCGTCCACAAGCCTGCGGACCTTCACATAGACCTCGTTCGTATCGCGGGCTTCCAGCGGGACACCGCGAATCCACTCGATATAGTCTATGCGGAACTTGGTCCACAGGGGCGAACCTTCCGCGGCGGCAGGCAATGCGGGCATCGCAGAAAGTTCCGAAACGGAATCGGGTTCCTTGACCGTGAAGCCCCTCGCGGAATCGAGTTTCGCCTGCACGTCGTCGAGGTAGGCGTTCAGCGCGAGCTGCTTGTACGGGTCAGCCGCATTCTGCATCATCTGCTTCACGCGGGCAGGGCGGCGCAGCGCGTTCTCCGCGGAATCGAGGTACTCGGGCCAGCACACTTCGCAGCTGTCGAACACCTGCACGATATGCGCCTGCGAATGCACGAAGCGCGCCTCTTCGGCCTTGTTGTCAACCATCGGGGTGAATATGCTGTTCGGGGCCACACCATCCATGAGCGACTGCACCATCTTGGAGGTGAACAGGAAGTTCTGCTCGCCGAAGAATTCCGGGTCGCGGTGGATGCGCTTGAATTCCTTCACGAGCGTGGAGTCGGTGCTGAAGCGAGATATCGCCTTCTGGTAAACGGGCTCGTCGCTTGCGATAATGATGATGTCGGGTTCTTCCGGCGCCTTGTACAGGCTCACGTACGGGAACGCGACATCAAGCGCCTTCAAGATGTTGAGGAACAGTTGGTCGTTAAACTCGTAAGTCTGGATCCACTGCACCCACAGGCCACCCGGCTTGATGTAGCGGCGCATCTTGGTATAGAACTCGTGACTGAAGAGGCTTGCCACGCCGGAGACCCACGGGTTAGAGGGCACGCTGATCATCAGGTCGTACTTGCGGCGGTTCGTGAGGAAGAACGTCTGCGCGTCGTCGATGTAGATGTGTATGCGCGGGTCATCGTAACCGCGGGAATTCCACGGGTAGAACCCCTTCGCGAGGTCCATCATCTCCTGCTCAATTTCCACGCAGTCGAAATCCTTCAAGAGCGGGTCAGCAAGCAGGTAGTGCGCGCCCATGCCGCTCCCGAAGCCGACCATCGCGGCATCGTAGGGCTTATCCTTCACGGCCATGGGCATGAAGGCGGTCGCGGCCTGCGTGAGTTCGTCTCCCTCGATGGGGCGCGAGCGGTCCTTGCCGAGACTCGCATCCGCCTTGCCATTCGTCTTGATGTAGTAATGCACGTTGGATTCGTGGAAACTGATGGTAGCCGTCTTGCCATCGCGCACAATGATTTTCTCGTCCGGGTGGAGGTTCTTGTAGGCACGGAACGCGCCCGAGGTAATCAGGTGCGGGTCAAAGTTCACGAAGATGGAGGGCAACACCATGAAGGAGCAAATCACGTAGAACGCGACGCTGTAGCGGAAGCGCTTGCGATAAACGACAAGCAACGCGAAGCCTATCGCGAAGTCGAGAACCGCGGCAAGCACGAGGGCGCCCTTGAGCTGCAGCAGCGGAAGCAGCAGGAGGCCACCACCCGCAGAACCGAGAATCGAGCCGACCGTATTCCAGCCGTAGACCTTCCCGATGGGGGCTTCACTCTTGAAGGCGCGCGTGAGGATAATCGTAATGAGCGGGAGCGTCATGCCCGCAAAGAAGCTCGTGGGAACCATCCACAGCACGGAGAGCGCATACTTGAAGAGGCTCCAGCAAACGTAACCGTCGTTCGTCGGGTTGAATATCTGGTTCGCCTCGTTCATCATCTCCCAGAACGGCTTGTGGAAGTAGAGCGTGCAGAGCGCGAAGAAGGCCATCAGGATTTGCGCCATCGAGAGCACGACAAGGGAATCCTTCTTCAATAGCTTGCCCGAGACGGCACTGCCTATGGCCAGCCCGAGGATGAACGCCGAAAGCATCTGGTCAAAACTGTGGCTCGACGACCCCATCAGGAGGCTCAGCAGGCGAATCCACACGATTTCATAGACAAACGAAGTGAGGCCGGTGATGCCCGCAATCCAGAACCACGTGGATTTCGGGGGCATCGCAAGGTGATGTTCCGCCGCGTAGTCCTCGTTCAGGGGCTCGCGGGCAGCAGTTGCCCCCTCGGCGGCATCGCCTGGAAGTTCATCCTCGTCATCCTCGTGGTTCGGCGACGTGGTAAACCCGATATACCCGAAAATAGCGGCAAGCAGGAAGTTTATGGACGCGGCTACACACAAGGTAACGTGGTTCCCGAGAACCGGAATGAGCATGTAGCTCGTAAAAAGGATGCCAATAGCGGAACCGAAACTGTTCGTGAAGTAGAGCATCGGGAGCGAGAGCTCGGCGCCGCTCTTGCGCATGAGACCCGCCGCAATGAACGGGAAGGTCATGCCCACCGCAATCGCAATCGGGAGGGTCGAACCCGTAGCAAGCACAATCTTTGCAATTTCCGCGCCCGTAAACCCGAGACCAGCCACCCATTCGCTATCAAAGAAGAACCCTGTGAGCGCATTATACAGCGGATGATACGCCACACCGCCAATCCCGATGGCAAGTTCCACCGCGGCGTACCCGAGCAGCGGGCGCCTCACCTTCTCGACCATCTTGCCCGCGACAAAGCTGCCGATGGCAAGCCCGCCCATGTAGATGCAGAGCGTGAGCACCTGGCCGTAGCTGGAATGCCCGAGAAAGAGTTTGAGGTACCGCGCCCACGAACCTTCGTAAATGAGGCCAGCGAACCCGGAAAGGGCAAACAGAAAATAAATGAGAACGTTCATGTTGAGTAATTATAGTAAGTAGTTACTGGTTGCTAGTTACCAGTTACTAGAATTGCCGGCCTCAAGATGTTTATTGCCGGTACGCGGGCAATTACTTTACTTTGTTTCTTCGGTAGTTTCGCTGGGCTTCTTGAATATGGGCATCTTGATGGTCTTGCCGTCCTTGTCGACCGCCTTCCACGGGGTAAGCCCGACCACGTCTTCCACGGGGAGCGAGAACGCGATTCCCTGCCCCATCGTGTCGAGGCCCGCCTTCTGGTAAAGCGCATGCAGCACCGCGTCCTTGATTTTCGAGTCCACGAGAATCATCACGATTTCTTTTTCGGGCTGTATCGCAATGTGGAAGAACGATTCGGCCTCCTTGTTCGCCGTACCGCGGGCATTCAGGATAGTGCCTCCGCGGGCGCCGGCATCCTTCGCCGCTTCCATCACGGTTTCCGAGAATCCGGTATTCACAATGCAGAAGATGACTTCGTGGTTGAATGCGCTCATGCTTCGTTCCTCCGTACCGCATCGCGGTTATCGCTCAGGAAGTTGAAAATGGACTTGCCGATAATGCTCGACATCGGGATAGTGTAGGCAATTCCCTTGCCTCCCGCAATGGTATTGAACTTCTCGCCGAGGCTATCGAGGGCGGTGCGCAGGTTGTTCTCGCCAATGACGCTGAAGATGACCGCGCGTTCAGAATTCGCAAGGCCCATCGCAGTCGCAATCTCGCGCGGGGCGGTCCCGTGCCCGAACACGAGCATCTGCATGTTCACGCCGAAGGACTGGATGTGGTCCATGTAGAAATCCGCCTTTGCGCGGTTCACGACGGTCACGAGAATCTTGAGGCGGTTCATGGACACGCGCGAACGCCCGTTCGCCCGCCCGTAAAGCCTTCTCGCAATGCTTGACTTCTTAACCTCTGCCATGACCTACCTACACAAAATCGATAATCTGTTCGTCGTCGGCATCCTGGATGCGGCGCATCATCAGGCGGTTCTTGATTTTCTTGGATGCAATCGCCCTGAAGCCCATCACCTGGATGGTAATGAGCGGGGTCATCGCGACCATCGCGACAATCCCGAAGGCGTAACTCAGTATGGAATCGCCTCCATCGTGAATCACAGAACACGCGCCGATAGAGAGCGGGAGAATAAAGCTCGAAGTAAGCGGGCCGCTCGCGACACCGCCCGAGTCAAACGCGATGGCGGTATAGAGCTTGGGCACAAAGAACGATAGCGCAAGCGAGATGAAGTAGCCGGGAATGAGGTAGTAGATAATCGGGAAACCCACGATAATCCGGATCATCGACAGCCCGATGGAAAGCCCGACACCCACCGAGAGGGCGATGAGCATGGAACGCTTGCTCACGAGGCCGCCGGTGATGTCTTCGACCTGCTTGTTGAGCACGTGGACCGCGGGTTCCGCGAGCACGACCACCATGCCGATGACAAAGCCAGAAACAACAAGCGCGCGCGGCATCTTCGCGAGGTTGCACCCGAGCTCGAAACCCACGGGCATGAACCCGACCGTCACCGCCGTAAGGAACACGACAAGCCCCACGAAGGTGTAGCAGATGCCGAACGACATCTGCACGAGCTTGGAGCGCGAAAGCCTGAGCGCCACGAACTGGAGGGCGAGGAAAAATACCACAATGAGCCCGAGGGCCACAAGCACCTCGTGGGCGACCGCGGCGACCGTCGGGATAAAGTTCTCGCCGAGGCTTGCGTCAATGGAATAGCTCTCGGGCGAAAGTTTGTAGGTAAGGTCGCCCTTCGAGAAAATCACGAGACCCATGAGCGCAATGATAGGCCCGATGGAGCACAGCGCGATAAGCCCGAAGCTGTTCTCGTTCGCGTTCTTGCCGCCGATGGCGCCGGCGACACCTACGCCGAGCGCCATAATGAACGGCACCGTGATGGGGCCGGTCGTCACGCCGCCGGAATCGAAGGCGAGCGGCACGAGCTGCTCCTTGCCGAAGGTGAGCATGAGCATGCCCAGCATGAACAGCGCCATGTAGAAGAAAATGATGATGGTCGAGAGGTCCTTCTTCCAGACCACCTTCACGATGGCAAGGAGCAGGAAGAACCCGACTCCGATACCCACGGTAACGATAAGCAACATCGGTTCGACCGCATTCTTCACCTGCTCGGCAAGCACGGAGAGGTCGGGTTCCGCGACCGTAATGAGCACGCCCATCACGAAGCACACCGAAAGGAGCAAAAGGAGTTTGCGCGACTTGGTAAGGCCCGAACCCACGTGTTCGCCCATCGGCGTCATGGCAAGGTCCGCCCCCAGGTTAAACAATCCGATTCCCACCACAAGGAACACCGCGCACACCGCAAACACGAGCAGTTCCTTCGTAGAGAAACTCACCAGCGGGGTGAACGAAAGCACGAGTACTATGAGCGTAACGGGAAGTACCGACGCGAAGGATTCCTTCAGCTTTTCGGACAGGATTTTAAGCATTACTCGCCCAGGTACTCCACAGCGAAGATAAGCGTCGCGCCGCCCGGAATGGGGCCCGCGCCGCGACTGCCGTAGCCGAGTCCCGGAGGAATCACGAGGATGCGCTTTTCACCCGGAAGCATGCCCGCGACACCCAGATCCCAACCGCGAATCACGCGGCCCTGCCCGAGCGGGAACACGAAGGGCTGCCCGCGGTCGCGGGAACTGTCGAACTTGTAGCCGTTGGTCATCCAGCCGGTGTAATGCACCTTCACCGCGGCCCCCACCTTAGCGGGTTCGCCTTCGCCCTGCTGGATTACCGCATAGCGCAGGCCCTCGGAACCGTTCTCGAACGTGAGCGACGCCGTATCGGGGAAGAAATCCATATTGGCCGCCACCTCGGGGTCCACCATGGATTCCACGAGCTCGACGCGGAACACAAGCGTAGAGTTCGGCGGGATCATCGTGAACGCGCTCGCGCCGTATCCCATGGAAGGGGGAACGCGAAGCCAGCGGACACCGCCCTCGCGCATGCCGTCAAGGCCTGCTTCCCAGCCCTTGATCATCTTGCCCACGCCGAGCACCACCTCGAAAGGCTTGCCCAAATCCTTGGAACTGCCGAACTTGCGGCCCGACACGAGCCATCCCGTGTAATGCACCTTCAGGGTAGAACCCGCCATCGCAGGCTTGCCCGTACCCGCCTTCTCGTCATAAATCTTGAGGCCCTTGTCCTTCGCCTTCCACGCGAGCTTGTTCACATCCTTCGGGAACACGTCGGGTTCCATCGGCTTTTCGGCAGAGACAAGTTCCACCTCGAAATACAGGTCGGAATACGGGGGAATGCCCTCGAGAGAATTCTCGCCATATGCCAGCACGTAAGGGATTGTAAGCTTGCGGACCTCGCCCACCTTCATTCCCACAATACCCTTGTCCCAGCCGGCAATCACCTGGCCCACGCCAATCGTGAACTCGAGTGGTTCGCCGCTTGCATACGTATCGGCAAAGGGAGTAAGCGTATCTGCCGAGGCCTCGTCCACGAGCGCGCTATCTACCGCGGCACTGTCCGCGACTGCAACCGTATCGACCGGAGCCTTTGCCTTCTTGTCCTTCGCCTTCGATTTCGAGTCCTTCTTCGCCGTAGCGGCAGCGACGGAATCCGCCTGCGCCTTCGCGATAGAATCCTGGGCCGCAGCGACCTTCAGGCTGTCATAGTGAAGCATGTCGGCATACAGGTAGCCCCTGTAGTGCACCTTGATGAGCTGCCCTGCGCGAATCTCGTCGCCTTCACCGGTTTTTACCACATCAATATTGAACGGAACCGCCCATACAACGCTAGAAAACAACAGAACAATAAAAATCTTGAATTTTGACATAAAAACTCCTACTCCACAAGATAGAAAAATGCTAGTTTTTGAAAAAAGAGGAATTGCAATATAGAACGGGAAAGATTATGCTCTCTGTCGTCATTGTCATTGTTATCGTACTCCTGTCCATAATCCTCGCAGGGATCGGCGCCTACGTGGTCATCCACAGTGCCGACGAAAAAGAGGAAATCAAGCCGGTCATTGACGTATCCGGCAAGTACGCCGTGGTGGTCCGCCCGGCAAGGGAATCCATTACCGCAGTAAAGCCCTCCGAAAATTCCATACGCGCCTGGCTCGAGACACAGATAAACCTCACGCCCGAACAGAGGAAGGAATACCTCGACAAGTGGAACGAGAGCATCGAGGAAACCATCAGGACCATCGACGAGGGCGACCAGAACGGCACCGTCACCTACCGCATAGAACTTGGCCCCAAGGGCAAGGAATACGTGAAGTTCGTCCACGAGGAAAACTTCATTACCCGCGAACAGATTAGAAACCACGCCGAAATCCTGCCACCCTACGTACTCGGATGCGACTGCAAGCTCTTGCCCAAGCAGCCCTGGGAAAACCCGAGCAAGTCCGGCTGGAAAGCGGTACTCCCCACGCACGGAAGCAGCTACGACGTTCCGGACTGGAGGCAACTTGTTTAACACGCCACGCAACCTACTTTCCGCGCTCCTTTTTGCACCAGCACTCTCGCTTGCCGCAGGTTCGGCAATCATCACGCTCGAAATGCCCGTTGGCGCACGCCAGCTCGGTATGGGCGAAGTGGGTGCAGCGCTGGCCGACGACGCAACCGCCATGTACTACAACCCCGCAGGCCTCGCCTTCGGGCCGCTTGCCGACGAATGGAAGGTTTCGTTCCCCGCCGACGCAAAGACAACCCCGCACTTTACCAACATGGCAAGCCGTGCCAAGAACGGGTTCTTTTCCAAGAGCGAACTCTGGGCAGGTACCGTCAACGGCATCCTCAAGTTTGACAGCGAGCAGTGGGTAGACTACCACACCGTAACACTGCAGGGCAACGCGAAGGTGAAAGACGCCGTGCGCGTTTTCGCGGGTACCGAACGCGGGCTCGACGAATACACCCGCCAGGTCAAGAAGTTCAACGACATCAAGAACGCCGACGACGAATCGCACGTGGTGGAAGTGAAAATCCCGTGGAACCTCATCGTGAAGGACACTATCACGGCGCTCCTCTACGAGAGCCGCACCGAAAAACTCTGGGTAGGTACCCCGAAGACGCTCTACCGCTTTGACGGCAAGGCATGGAAGAACTACGAAGACGAAATCGGGAGCCACCGCATCACGGCACTCGTGAACCAGGGCGCATCGCTCTGGATAGGCACCGACAACGGGCTGTTCCTCTACCGCAACGGCCAGTTCGAGCAGAAGGGCAAGGTGCTCCCGAGCCAAAAGATTAACGCGCTCGTGTGGTCCGAAAGCCGCAAGGAACTGTTTGTCGCCGTCGATGGCGCAGGCATCGCAAGGCTCGTGCCCAAGAAGAGCGTGAACGACAAGGACCGCTGGAGCCTCTTCAACGAAGAGGACGGCATCATGGACCTGCACCCGACCGCACTCGCCGTCGACAGTTCCGCACACGTATGGGCGGCACACAAGGGCGGCCTCAGCCATTTCAACCTGCGCAAGTGGGAACAGGTGCAGTTCGACGGCAACGTGGTGAACGACATCTCGGTGGACCAGAAGGGCCACATCTGGATTGCGACCGACAAGGGCGTGTGGCGCCACCTGCCGGACTACGCGACCGCAAGCGGGCGCAAGGCGGAACTTGAACGAGGCGTCGCCGAACAGGAAGGCAGCGTCAAGAAGGAAGACGAATGGCTCCACTTCCACTCGGGCAACGGACTTTCCACGAACAAGGTATGGAAGGTTCTACCGCAGGGCAACGACGTGTGGTTCAGCACCGCAAGCGGCATGGAAATCTACAAGGACGCCGACTACCAGCTGAGCGCCTTCTACGAAAAGCTCCTGCCTGTCCTGAACATTCCCGACCTCTACCACCTCTTCGGCGGCATGACCGTCCCCGTTGCGGAATGGGGAACGCTCGGGTTCTTCGTGAACTTCGTGAGCTTCGGTTCCACGGTCGTCTCGGGCGACGTGGACGCCGATGACCTGGTGGCCTACAACAGTTCCGAAATCGTGGGCGGCGTAAGCTACGGTACCCGCTTCCCGAACAACTGGGGTCTGGGCCTCAGCATCAAGCTATTCTATTCCGACCTGAGTTCCGGTGCAGGTGCCGGCGAAGAGGAAGCGACCACCTTCGGTTACGCGTTCGACATCGGCGTGCTCAAGAAGGACCTGTTTATAGACAAACTAAACTTCGCCCTCGTGCTCGCGAACATCGGCCCGAGCGTGTACTACGTGGACAAGACCATCGAAGACCCGATTCCGCTCACCTGGCGCGTCGGGCTCTCTTACGAAATCCTTTCGCTCGCCGACTACAGGCTCACCATCGCCGCCGACTACAACCGTGAAGTCGTGTACGACGACGACAAGGGCGACCCGGAACCGTTCTACATCGCCTGCTGGAAATCCATTGGGCATCCGGAACGCGGCGGACACGGGTTTACCGCATTCAAGAACTCCCTCCTGCAGGGCGTATTCAATACGGGCCTAGAATTCATCTACGCGAATACGGTGGCGCTCCGTCTCGGTTACCTCTACGACCAGACCGGCAAGCGCAACGAGGCCGACTTCGGTATCGGATTCATGATTTCGGACATGCTCCAGTTCGACCTCGCGACCATCATGGACGTGGGCGACAACGACGGCGTGCGCGACGGACAGATGCGCTTCGGCGCCCTGTTCAAGTTCTAGCAGACTCCCAATCCTGCAAAAGCAAAACGCGGGCAACCGACCCGCGTTTCTTTTTTAGACACATATTGATTTTAGGACTGTGCAAGCACACTCCACCACTCTGTACTTATGCGTTCTTCCTTTACCTTGAAGCCGGCTTCTTCAAACCACTTGAGAATGTAGTCCTTCTCGGTCAGGAGCTGGCCGCTGATAATCAACTCGCCACCCGGCGCGAGCAGGTCCTCGATATCGTCACGCAGGGGCCAGAGTTCGCTCCGGATCATGTTGCACAGGATAACGTCAAACTTCGCGCCATCCCGGAAGGCATCCAGGAATCCGAGCACGCAGTCGCTCTCGCCAAAACCGTTGCGCTCGAAGTTTTCCGCGATGCAGGGAACCGTGAGCGGGTCAATCTCGGTACCTACTGCAAGTTTCGCTCCCAGACGGCGCGCGAACATCGCGAGGATTCCCGTACCCGTACCGATGTCGAGCACCGACTTGCCGTCAAAATCCACCGACTCCATCAGGGCGGCGCAACTGCTCGTGGTATCGTGCTCGCCCGTCCCGAACGCGGTCTTCGCCTCGAGTTCGAGCACTACGGCCTTCGGGTCGTCGGGAGTGAATTCCACCCAGGGCGGGCGCACCCACAGACGTTCCGACACATGGACCGGCTGCGCACGGTCGCGCCACCACTTGTCCCAATCCTTCGCGGGCTCCTCGCTCAGCGTAAAATGGTACTGCGGGAACTCCGCCACAATGCGGTCACGCTCGGCCTTGTCGCCGGTATAAAAACAGAAGTCCGTGCGGCCTTCCGCCTTGGGGTCCAGTTCCTCGAGCGTCGCCACTCCCGCCTCAAAGAGCAGGTAGCTTGCGAGTTCAAAATCTTCGATAGGGCAATAGCCCTCCGCCTTGTACCATGTATCGACTTTCTGCATATGGTGAAATTTAATAAAAGACGCGCCGGGAAAACCGACGCGCCTTTTTTTGGAAGTAAAACTTCTAACTAATTATTCCACAGGTTCGTATTTCTTGGCGCAGAATTCCTTTGTGTCGATGCTCGAAATGGTGGAGCCGTCGCCAAGGGAAATCTTGCGGATTTCGCCTACGTCATACAAGGCAACCCATGCATTGCTGCCATCGATAGCAACGATGTCCCAGGGATTGACCCTGTCTTCAAAGGCCTGCTGCCAAGCAACTGTCTTGGCGGTTGTATTTACCTTCGCGATGCTGCCCTTGCCCTTGCGGTCCATTACATACAGGCCGCCATTGACCGTCACAATCTTCGTGTCGGTGGAGAACTGGATGTTTTCGTCGCTAATATAATAGCCTTCATCTTCATCGTAATCAATCCAGTAAAGCTTACCGGCGTTAGCAAAGTCGCTAATGTAGACGAACACTTCGCCATTGATAACGGAAATACCGGCGGGCTGGTAACCCATTTCGTCGTCATAAAGGGCGGTGAGTTTCAAGCCATTATAAGAATACGCCACCATGGGTGTCATTTCATACGTATCGAAATCTATGGAGCCACGGTCGCCGATATAGAAGAGTTCTCCCTTGCGATCAAAGTAAATGGAACCACTAGCATCGACAACACCATCAATTTTCCTTACCGACTTATCATTCAAATCGACTTCGACAGCGGGAACATTCTGGTAAGCCTTGTAAACGGCAACAACAGCCTTGCCAGAAACCGGATCAGCATCCATCATGTACACGCCACCGCCAAGCAGCGTACCGCTCACCCAAAGTTCAGACTTCTTTTTCTTCAGGTCAATCTTTTCGATACCACGGGTTTCATCGGCATCAATACCCCATGTATCAGGATTGTATTCGCCCTGAGTACCCACATAAAGCGATCCCTTCACCATCTTGATGACCTGAGGGTTCTTGGTCACAAGCGGAATCGTATCAAGAAGGGTGCCATCACTCAACTTGTACAGGGCCACGAGACCATTCTCGTACTTCAGCAAGGACGAACCATCCGAATAGGAGCGCTGGAACACAGCGAACAGCGTGTCTCCGGAAACTTCGAGGTCGGCGGCGTTCGGCGTTTCGGACAGGTAGGTTACCTTCAGTTCGACGGAACTGCTGGACTCGGGTTCTTCAGAGGAACTAGATACCGGAGGTTCGGAACTGCTGGATTCAACCTTTTCGCTAGAACTGGACTTTTCGTCCTTCTTTTCGCTAGAGCTAGACTCATCGTCCTTCTTCTCGGAACTGCTGGACTTGTCATCCTTTGCAGAAGAACTCGAGTTAACGGAACTGCTAGAGTCGTCCTTCACGCTAGAACTAGATTCGTCCTTCGTGCTGGAGCTAGACTTTTCATCTTTCTTGGACGAACTGGACTTGTCATCTTTTTTGACCGAGCTGGAACTCTTGGCGTCGTCGGAATCACTGCTGATATCATCATCCAGGCAGTTTTCGTTATCGAGGCAATCCACGCCTGCGCTCGAGCTGTTGTCATCACCGCAAGCGCTCATGAAGAACGCAAGCGATGCCGAAGCAAGTAGTGTGAGTATTTTCTTGTTCATGGTTTATCCTTTCTGGCTTTACGCAATTACCTTGTCATAACCCTATGCACTCGGTAATGCGCGGGGGCTAGAACCCCTGTATGATTGTGAAACGGTATTCCCGACCGGGAGCCGGATAGGGCGTATATATGTTGCGGTAGGTCTCGTCCGAAATATTGTCCACCGCAAACATAACCTGCGTCTTTTCCCAAGGCTGCCATGCGAGCGAAGCGTTGTAACGGGCAACCGGGGGCTGCCTCGTAAAATTCATGCGGTCACTGAAGATACGCGTCCTGTACGTAGCCTGGAAAATGGCCCTCAGGTCAAACGGCAAGAAGAACGTGCCCTCGACAAAATAACTGTGCACAGGTTCACCCGGCAGCAAGTTCCCGTTATAGGCCTTGTTCGCGCCATCGTCACGCGGATCCTGGATGGTCCCGCGCAGCACGGCCTGGAAGAACTTCACCGGACGGCTTTCCAATTCGAGTTCCACCCCGCGAATAACCGACTTGTCGATATTGAATGCCTTCATCAGGTTGGTACTTATAATCCAGTATATCCCATTCTCGATGTGGTTTTCGAAATAGGTAGCGCGCAATACCGAACGGTTTTTCGGGGTGGCAAGCGAAAGCCCCGCGGCAAAGCGCAAGGCAGATTCATCCTTGAGCGTTGGGCTCGAGAGCGTTCCCGGATACACGCCATAAAGTTCCATCAGCTGCGGCTGCCTATAAAAGCGCCCAAACGAAATGTTGCCGCCAATCCAGGAGTTCTTCTTCCCGAGTTTCGCCTGCACCATTCCCGCAAGGCTCAGGTCACGATCCGTCGCCTCGTTCACCACCGCGGCACCCGTAGTCATCAGCACCTGACCGCCACCGATATCGTCGTACGTCTTCAGGATGTTACCTTCGGCAAAAAGCGAGAACCAATCCGTAAAATTGTATTCCGCATTGCCCGCAATGGAGCCCGCAAGGCGTTCCAGTTCAAAACTCTCCAGCGTTCCGCGCGATTTCCAGAGTTCCGCGCTACCCGCGAGGCGCAGGTAAGCCTCGAACTTATCCAGCAACAGGTTCGCCGACATCTCGGGAATGGCCCTGTAACCCGCAAGCCCGTACTCCCTGAAATCCTTCGAGAGGTAGCCTATCTTGTCAAGCGGGTAATACGACGAAGACATGTTCTTCTCGAACTTGCCGGTAATACCCGCCGTCAGGAGCAAGATGTCGAAATAAGTCGGGAATTCCATCCGGTACGCGACCTGCGCCATGTCGCCCACAAATTCCGCCACATAAGTCTGCAGGTCTTCCATGCCGGGGTTCCCTGCCTGCGTGTGCAGCGCGCTTGCAGACAAAATAGAGAAGGCTCCGTTCCCGTGGAGCATGCGGTACTGGAAACTGCCGGAATATTCCGTGAACTCCGCGTTCCTGCGCCTGTCCTTAAAATCGTCCTCGTCGTTATAGAGCGTGCCGTTACGATTATCGAACTCGTAGTCGTTGTCGCTGTGGCGCATGGATGCTGTCGCAGAGAACTGCACGCTGTCCTTGACTCTTGCGGAAACCTGCACGGAGCCCTCGAACGTGTTGTGCGAACCGTAGCTCGCAATGACGCGCCCCTTCGGGGTCTTGCCGCTATGCAGCGCATCCTTAGTCACGAAGTTTATCGCACCGCCAAGGCCCGCGCCACCGAACTTCGCCGGAACCCTGTCCTTGTAGACCTCTATCCTCTCGATATTGTTGAGGTCAATCACCCCCAAGTCAGCAGCACCGCCGCCCGCATCGTTCAGGGGTATGCCGTCAATGCAGATCAGCACATTACGCGCAGCAATCCCGCGGATAGACACCGTCTGGAAACTGCCCATGCCGCCCTGCTTGTAGCCCTGTATGCCCGAAAGCGACGAAATAACTTCGGATGCCGAAAGGCCGAGCCCCTCCCATGCGGAAGGCGTAATTTCCATGTAGTCCGTTCCAGGATTTTCTGTCTCGGCAATAGCGTAAGACTCAACCTCCGATACGCCCAGATCCTGCACAGGTGCAGACTCATCGACAGCGGTATCCTTGGATGACGAGGGAACTTGCGCGTAGGCACCAGCCCAAGCACAGCACAAAAACACCGCATATACAGCGGCTTTGCAGAATGACGTCGTTCGCATCGTTCCTCAACACAGTTTCCCGCAGTTCTTCTGGCTCGGGGATCAACCTACTCCCGGCTCCTTCACACGCGGGTCACGCGCATTGGTTCATGCCGGTTTCGTCCTCCCTTACAGCGGCGCGACCGCCCCCGGCTTTCACGGGGTTCTCTCCTTGCAAACTGCCCGGCTGGGCCACCTGCAAGAGCTTTTCAGGGCACAGGAAACTTTTTGCAAAATATAGCATCTTTTTCTACGCATACAATGCGTCAAAAAAATTATATTCTTACCATGCTGTTCATCCACCAATTCCCCGACTGGACTCACTTCCGATTCGATTCAAAGAAAGTGCTCGACGCACTCGGCAGGGCTCGTTTTGCCGAAGGGAAACTCGCCGGCATCTACGACATCTGCGGCAAACGCGAACTCGAAAACAGGCTCCTCGCCGAAGACATCGTGGCAAACTTCGCAATTGATTCGCACCCGCTCGACACGGAACCGGTTCTCACAAACATACTGCTGAAGGCACAGGGGAACGAACCGCACGTCAAGAACTACCTGGGCGCCATCGCAAACTCCCAGAACCCGCTCACGCCCGAACGCCTCCAAAGCTGGCACCAGGCACTATCCCGCACAAGCAGTTCCGGCCTCCGCGACACAGGAAGCACCGTAACCGAAAACGCACAGGGCATCCAATTCAGCGGACCCGGTCCCGAAAGGTTGCAGGGCGAACTTGAAAACTTTCTGAACTGGTTCGAGACCACCCCGCAAGAAGGCATGATAAAGGCTGCGATTGCGCACTTCTGGTTCCTTACGCTAAGGCCGTTCCGTGAAGGGAACGGAAGGCTCGCCCGCACCATTACCGCGATGCAGCTCTGCAGGGCACGGAACTCCACGCACCTGATTTACGCACTGAACACGCAGATACTAAAGAACCGCGACGAGTACCTCAGCATAATAAACAAGACACAGTGCGGGAACGGAGACATTACGGGGTGGATACTCTGGTTTTTGAACCAGGTCGAAAGCGCAGTACATACAAGCGAAAAAACGCTTGAACCCGGGCTAAAACGTTTCCAATTCCAGGCAAGGCACTCGGGCACGCCCACGGGCGAACGCGAGCAGGCGCTTCTGAACGCCGTACTCTCAGGGAGTATTCCGCGGGATTTTACGGCAAAGGATGCCGCCGCCCTTTTCGGGACAAGCCACGATACCGCACTGCGCGAAATCCAGAGCCTCATGGAAAAAGGGCTTGTCGCCGCAAGCAAGAAGGGCGGGCGCAGCAAGACCTACAGCGTGGTGGAATAACCGCCCGCACGTTTATCGCAGTTATTAAGCCGCTCTCGCGTTTATTGCAGTTATTAAACGGCGCCGCCGTTCTCGCGCATGCGCCTGCGGGCACGGCTACCCGGCCTGTTGCGGCGGCGATGCCTGCGAGCATCGCCATCCTGGCCGTTGCTTCTGGGCTTTCCACCGTTAGTTTGTCCGCTAATCTGCGGCTTATTGCCAACAGGCTGCGCACCCGCGTCACCCCCGCGTTTATTACCATCGTCACCCTCGCATAGGCGAGGGTCTTTGCGCATCTGCTCAAATTTCGAACCATGCGCATTTTCAGCCCGTTGTTTCTTCCCGCGGGCGGGTTTCTCGCGGGACTTATCCGCGCGGGCCTGCGCTTCCCCGCGGTTCATGCGACCACGTGCATTTCGCATCTCGCTCTCGGCAGTTTCCTTCTGCGGGGGCGGCAACTTCTCGTAAATCGCCTTGTCGCCTTCCGGTATGCGGATGCGGGTCAGCTTCTCGATGGCGCGCAAATCCTGCTCCTCGTCGGGCGAGCAGAAAGAAATCGCGATGCCGTCCTTGCCCGCACGCGCCGTGCGGCCAATGCGGTGCACGAACGTCTCGGGCACATCGGGCAGGTCGTAGTTGAACACGTGCGAAACGTCGTCCACGTCGATCCCGCGGGCGGCAATGTCTGTCGCCACGAGCACGCGGATTTTTTCGCTCTTGAAGTTCCCGAGGGCTTCCTGCCTGCGGTTCTGGCTCTTGTTCCCGTGAATCGCCGCACACTTGACGCCCGCCTTCTCCAAGACGCGCGTAATCTTGTCGGCCCCGTGCTTGGTGCGGCTGAACACGAGCACCTTCTTCATCTCGGGGTGGGCCAGCAAAAGCTCCTTCAAAAGCGCTCCCTTGCGGCGCTTGTCGATGCGGTAGAGTTCCTGGCGGATGCGTTCAATCGGGGTACTCTGCGGGGCAACTTCCACGCGCACCGGGTCCGGGCGCAGAATCGTCGCCGCAAGCTTCGTGATGTCGTCGGGCATGGTCGCGCTAAAGAACAGGTTCTGGCGCACCTGCGGGAGCAAGGCTACCACCTTGCGGATATCGTGAATGAATCCCATGTCGAGCATGCGGTCGGCCTCGTCGAGCACAAAGAACTCGAGCGCCTTCAGGGAAACCGCCTTCTGGCCAATCAAGTCGAGCAGCCTTCCCGGAGTCGCCACCAGCACGTCAACGCCGCGCACCAGGTTACGCTTCTGCGAGGCATCGTTCACCCCGCCAAAAATGCACGCCGTCGAAATCGCGGTAAACTGCGCGTACTGTTTGAAGCATTCCTCCACCTGGATAGCGAGCTCGCGGGTCGGCAGCAGAATCAGCGCACGGCAGGTTTTGGGCGCACGGAACTTCCCGGAATCGAGCAGGCGCTGCAGTATCGGGAGCGCGAACGCGGCCGTCTTCCCGGTGCCCGTCTGGGCGATTCCCAGCAGGTCACGGCCCTCCAGCAGGCTCGGGATGGAGCGTTCCTGAATCGGGGTCGGTGTCTCGTAGCCCACGGCGCGCACGGCACGCTGCAGGGGATTTGCAAGGGGAAGTTCCGAAAATAGCATAACGCGCCCAAAGATAGAAAAGCACGCCCGCTTTTCCTAGAGTCTATTCCTCGATGCCCATGAGCCGCATCGCGGCCTTCCAGGTTTCCCTGTTCTCGAAACCGTCGCGCTTGCCACCGCCGTAGCGGGCGTGCGCGAATTCCTCTACAATCGTTTCCCAGCCTTCGAGCCTGCCTTCCTTCACGAGGGCATCCAGGTTCACAGCGGCGGCACTTTCAAAACCCGCGGAAGAACCGCCCGCGCCGTCCTTGCCCAAATTCAATCCCGAGCCGCCGTCCTTACCCGAACCGGCATCTGCGCCGAACTTCTCGAAAACGAACTCCTTCGCTATACTTTCCAACTCCAGGAGCCATTCGCGGCTGTCCGCCACGTTCACGCGCTGCTTGAGCACCATCATACGTTCGCGCAGGGCCTCCTGGGCGGCATTTTTCGTGGCAACGGCCTCCCGTGCCGCCGCCCGCCTTTTCGCGCGCCACAGGCCCGCAAAAAGCACGCAGAGGGCCACCACTGCACCCACCGCAATCGGGAGCGGATTAAAGGGCTCCTCTACGCGAATATCCACGCTCTCGCTCCGCAGGTCAATCGGCTGCCCCATCTGGGCCGGAATCTCGAAGCGCATCGCCGGAATATGCAGGTTGCCCGTATCCTGCGCCGCAATCCTGTAGGTAAAGGTAATCGAGGCGATTTCCTTGCCGTCCTTGACGGACCGCGAAGATTCCTGCGACAGGCCCACCTGCGTGAGCCCCTTCGCGTTCGCGGAGCCTGCAGGCACCACCAGGAGGGCGCTGCCCTGCACGCTCCAGCTCACCGTCACCGGGAACTCGAACGTATCTCCCACGGTAATCGCGGGCATGCCGCCCGCCGGCCCCGCCGTAATCGAAATCCCGAGCTGTTCGGGCGTCGGCATCGCCGGCGCAACCGCCCCCGAATCCAAAGATGCACCCGAATCTGGCACGCTACCCGCACCAGCATTCAACGCGGAATCCGCCGCAACATTTTTCACATTCAAAGAATCATTTTCCATACGCTATGAATATACAAAAAGCCAAGTGTCGCGTGCTAGCTCGCTTGCACATGACCGAGGCGCTCAATATGCATCTGCGAAGCAGATGCCATATACAAAAAGCCGAGAACCGCGCACATCCCCACTCCCGCCATAAACTTTCCTATACCCGAAACAATCATCGCCTTCCCAACAATAAACATCCCATACCCCGCAATTCCAGTAACTAATAACCAGAGACTAATGACTAATAAAAAAAACGGCCCCCCGAAGGGCAGCCGTCTTTTCCACAATTTTCGTTTATCCTAAAGCGGGAGCGTCGCGGGCTTCACGAACAGGCCGTTCAGAAGTTCGCTGTACATCGTCATCAGGATATGCGGGAAGTAGTTGAACCCGCTGAAGGTCTTCGTGTTGAAGCTCGCCGTGCAGGCATCGAGCCATGCCTGGTTGCCGCCCATGCCGGTAAGGCACCAAGCACCGTGCCAGTTCGGCAGCAGCGAGTTCGTAGAACCGTCAGGCTGGCCAGCCACCGCAGAATACATCACCTTGCCGGTCGTCTCGAGGTTCGCCGGGTCGCCGCCCGACTTGGTCGAGATGAAGGTGTTCAGGGTGTTCAGCACCTGCTGGGCGCGCGGATCCTGCGTCCAGTAGTAGTCCCACGCAATACGCCACGGAATGCGCACGGATTCGTGGTAGAACATCCAGTAGGTCTTGTCGGCACTGCCGTTCTTCGGGTTCACCGCGACACCCGCCGTATTCGTCCAGTCGGGGAACACGCCCGTGCCCGCTGCCTGCACTCTCAGCATGTAGTCGTACATCGTGTTGAGCACGCCGGTCCAGTCGTGGTTCTTGTCCACCTGGGCAAAGAGCCTGATGGCAACCGGAGAGAAGTAGCTCAGGTTGAAAATCGGGTCCGCGGTCTTCCAGGTCGCCATGTTGCCGGAATAAATCATGAGCGACGGGCTGATTTCTTCGGTCCAGATAGAGTTCGCGATGGCAAGAGCATCTTCCAGGTACGGAGCCAGGCCCGTCTGGTAGTACGCAATGATAAGCGCAGTTGCAATATCCAGGTCGGCATCCGTCGCCGAAGAGGAATTCGCCGGAGCGCCGAGGGATTCGTACGAGAACGTACCCGTCTTCCACGGGGTCAGCTGCGGGCCTCCCTGGTAATCACGGTAGCCCTTGCTGTAGTACCACAGGGAATTGAACGCATCAAGGTCACCCGCGAACAGCGTAATGAGCATGCCGTAGCCGATACCTTCCGAAACGGTGCAGCCACGCTTCTTGTAGCTGTTGGTGCATTCGTCAATCACGCAGTAGGAGTCGCTACTCGTATCCCAGATGATTCGGGCAGGGAACATTCCCGCAGCCGTATAGGCACCGAATACCACGCCCCAGTCCTGTGCAAGTATCGGGTATGCAGCCGCTTCCTCGATATAGGACTTGTAGTAGGTGCCCTTCCACGAGGCGTACCAGGTGAGCGAAGCCGCAGGATTCGCGGTCGTGGGCAAAATACCGTAGGTCTGCGTGGTAGGCGTGGTGGGCGTCGTACCAGGATCAGGCGTAGGAGTCGACGGGGTGGACGGGGTACCCGGAGTCACAACCGGCGTCGACGACGTAGAAGAATCGTCGCCACAGGCCGAAAACATCATAGCGGCGCTAACAGCGAGCGCCGGCAAGAACCAATTGCGTTTCATTCAAAAAACCTCTCTGTTTTGCCTATAATATACTTTAGAATTTGCATTTTATCTACAAAATAAACAAAAAAACAGCCCGATGCCAGCACTGCAGGCCGCTTTTGTGAATCTTATCACTTATTGCTGAAACGAAAGGCCCCGGACTTTCATCCGAGGCCTTTAGAGATTCTACACAAAAGACTATTCGAGGATAATCTTCTGGGCGAACTTGACGTTCCTGCCTGCAACGCGGAGCATGTACACGCCCGCATCAAGGCCGGTGAGGTCCAGCGTGCTGCCCACGGTCGCGCTCTTCACCACCTGGCCCTGCAGGTTAATCACTTCGGCCTTGGCAGAAGAGATGCCCGAGAACGAGACGGTGCGGCCAGAGAGCATGGCCTTGGCAGAACCGGCAGCGGCGATAGCCTTGATGCCGGAGCAGCAAGAGCACATGCCGTTAGAACCGACCTTCTGGATGAGGAAGTCGCCAGAGGTACCGGCGGTGCCTTCGAACTTCAGCTTGATGGCCGCAGTCTTGGCGAGGACGGTAGCCTGGTCAACAATCGTGCCCCAGCCGGTGCCCTGCTTGAACTTGCTCCACGGGAAGTCGGAAACAGTTATAGTGGCAGCCTTGGCAACGGTAGCCTTGTAGTTGTTGTATTTAGTCACGGTAGCTTCGTCTTCAACACCGAGTTCGATGCCGAAACCAATCGTAGACTGGTACGCAAGGCAGATGCCTCCCCAAGCGGTAATGTCAACACCTTCCTGGCCTTCGCTCCAGATGTTGAAGCCGATACCGGCATACGGATAGTCGTAGCCAGCGCCGAGGGTGACGGTGGCCTTGATGCCGCCGTAGGCTTCGACGAGCGGGCCGTAGAAGTTGTCGTAAGCGTTGGGTTCGACGTCGGCCGGGAACGTAAAGGCAGAAGAACCGCCATCGTTCGCGTCGTTGTAATCGTACCAGTAGCCGGACGTTTCTTCGTCGGAACCGGTTTCGACCTTACCTTCGGTATCGGTGGTGCCGTCCCAGAGGAAGGTCGGAGAGACTGCGCCCTGAGCAAAAGCCATAGCGGCAGCGCCAGCAACGGCTGCAAATGTTTTTACCTTGTTCATAATAACCTCCTTGTGATTACCCACGTGCTTGTACCCCTTTAATCTATACAAAAATTCTCGCACGAGTAAAAAAAATGTGCACCCCCGTAAAAAAAAGCGCACCGTTTGTGACTCCGGTCAAGCAAGGCCCTGTAAAAGAGCATACAAATTATTCCAACTTGGAATACAGATAACTTAAAAATAATCTTTTGCAAGCATTAAAAAACAGGAAACCCCGGACTCGCATCCGGGGTTCCCTTAGACATTCAATTCAGGAGATTATTCGAGAACGATCTTCTGAGAGAGCTTGACGTTCTTGCCAGCAACGCGGAGCATGTAGACACCGGCGTCGAGGCTAGAGAGGTCCATAGCGGAGCTGACGGTAGCAGACTTCACAACCTGGCCCTGGAGGTTGATCACTTCAGCCTTGGCGGAAGAGATGCCAGAGAAGGAGAGGGTGCGACCAGAGAGCATGGCCTTGGCAGAACCGGCAGCGGCGATAGACTTGACGCTGATCGGACTGGTGGAGCACATGCCGTTAGAACCGACCTTCTGGATGAGGAAGTCGCCAGAGGTACCGGCAGTGCCTTCGAACTTCAGCTTGATAGCAGCAGTCTTGGCGAGGACGGTAGCCTGGTCAACAATCGTGCCCCAGCCGGTGCCCTGCTTGAACTTGCTCCACGGGAAGTCGGAAGCGGTAATGGTAGCAGCCTTAGCGACAGTGGCCTTGTAGTTGTTGTATTTAGTCACGGTAGCTTCGTCTTCAACACCGAGTTCGATGCCGAAACCGAGCGTGGACTGGTAGGAAAGGCAAATGCCGCCCCAAGCGGTAATGTCAACACCTTCCTGGCCTTCGCTCCAGATGTTGAAGCCGATACCGGCATACGGATAGTCGTAACCAGCGCCGAGGGTGATGGTGGCCTTGATGCCGCCGTAGGCTTCAACGAGCGGGCCGTAGAAGTTGTCGTAAGCGTTGGCTTCGACGTCGGCCGGGAACGTAAAGGCAGAAGCACCGCCATCGTTCGCGTCGTTGTAATCGTACCAGTAGCCGGACGTTTCTTCGTCGGAACCGGTTTCAACCTTACCTTCGGTATCGGTGGTGCCGTCCCAGAGGAAGGTAGAAGAAACTGCGCCCTGAGCGAAAGCCATAGCGGCTGCGCCAGCAACGGCTGCGAGTGTCATTTTCTTGTTCATAGTATCTCTCTCTTTTTTTTTTGTGAACGCCCCCCGAAGGGAGCAAGGTTTAACGCAAATATATCTTTTTTTTTTGAATGTGCAAGAACAAAAATCAAAAAATAAGCATTTTCCGAAAATGAGTTCATTTCGTCACACTTTTGCCCACAATCGTAGAAAATAGGAACTAACTACCCCGAACCGGCATACGCGGTCCGGCTTTGGTGCGACCTGCGTCACTGTAAAAAGAATTTTACTAGTAATTGCGGTTCTATTAAATATTTTTAAGGCGGGAAACGGGTGTAGTGTTTAGGACACGAAAGTAAACAAGGAAAACGACATTTTACATCAGAAATAAAGACATATAATTTATTTTTGATGCAAAAGGAGTCTTTTATGACGATGTTCAGTAAAACTGTCAAGGCGATTGCAGCAGGCGCTATCCTCCTCGGGGCGGTAGAAGCCAACGCAGCAGCCGCAAACGCAAAACCCCTCCGCATAGGTCCCGTGCAGGTGCATGGCGTCCTGGGAACCAGCGGCAACAAAATCGTCGGCCAGAAGAGCGGCAAAGAAGCCATGCTCCGCGGCATGAGCATGTTCTGGTCCGATGCTACCGGCATCCAGTACTACAACAAGGAAGTCATCAAGTGGGCCGTCAACAATCTGAAAATCGACGTGTTCCGCTACGCCATGGGTGTCCAGTACTACGATAGCGATGGCGGCACAAGCAACAAGCTTGATGACAACTATTCCTACATGAAGGCAGGGGACACGCAGAAGAGCAAGATCGACCAAATGGTCGAAGCCGCTATCGAGAACGACATCTATATCATCATCGACTGGCACAGCCACCGCGCCGACAGCGAAAAAAGCCAGGCCGCTTCGTTCTTTAAGGAAATGGCCCAAAAATACAATAACGTCCCGAACATCATCTGGGAAGTGTTCAACGAGCCTGTCAACCAAGGCTCAGGCGCTATCGCAAGCTATGCGAACGACGTCATCAGCGGCATCCGTGGCACAGGCAACAACAACCTCGCCCTCGTAGGTACCCCGAACTGGTCCCAGATGCCAAATGGGTCCTGCGGTACCGTAAACCAAAAGAACGTCGGCTACGTGTTCCACTTCTACGCAGGCACGCACTCCGTGGGTCAATTCAGCGGCAACATCAATAGCTGCAGGAGCAACAACGCCGTGTTCATTACCGAATGGGGTACCACAACCGCCGACGGTAAGAGCGATGCCAATACAAGTGCATCTTCCGAATGGACCAACTTCATGGAGCAGAACAAGATTAGCAACTGCAACTGGAGCTTGCGCCAGAAGGTGACCACGATCGGTAACGCATCCGATGAAGGTTCCGCCATGTTCGCCGGCGACAAGGCCCTAATTACGCAGGCAGCCCTCTCCGCTGCAAGCTACACCAATTCCGGCACCTTCGTGAAGAACTACCTCACCAAGAACGCTACCGACTGGGCTAGCCAATTCGCAGCGACACTCAAGAGTGGCAGCTGCTCCTTCACTGCAACCACCGTCAAGGAAACTGCGGGCAGCATCGCAAGCTCGCTGAAGTCGGGCTGCACCTATACTTCTAGCAACGAAGCCGTCGTAACGAACGCCGGTGCGATTGTCGGTCCGGGCTTTGTCATCATGACCGGCAATGACGGTTCCCAGTCGGTCGTCACCGTGACCGAAGAACCCAAACAGACCATCGCCGGCTTCGAAGACTTCAACTGCTACATCAGCGGCTCCTGCACCAAGAGCCACACCATGGATGACATGGATGGCGACGGCAAGCAGGAAGTCGTCGTGAACGCCACCGGCAAGACCGACCAGGGCGCCACCTACACCCTCAAGTCCCTGAACGAAAGCATCGTGAAGGTCAACAAGGCCACCTGCACCGGCAAGAAGTGCTACGGCAGCCTCAAGAACTCACAGGTGAACATGTTCGAATTCACGGGCACCATCGGTGAAGCCAAGATCGTGGCTACGGCACCCGCCGTCACGGGCTACATCGCCATGAACGACACCATTACCATTCAGTTCACCAAGACCGGCGACAAGGTCGGCGGCGACTTCAAGAACATGAAGGTCGCGAAGGGCTCCACCACGGCAGTTACCTTCCCCACCGAAACCACCTACGGCAAGGCCCCCATCACCTACACCTTCGACGGCCAGGCTGCCTCGCCCTACATTGAATATATCCCCGGCGCCCCGGGCTACCTCATCGCGGGTAACGAAGACGCCATCGTGACGGTGACGGCAACCGCTCCCGAAACCGCAGAACGCGCCGCAACCGACCTCTCGATTACCATCATCGTGGGCGACAGCGCCACTGCGGCAAGCAAGGGCAACGTGCCTATACCGTTCGTCGCGAAGGCTGCGGGCAAATTCTCCGCGCAGTTCGTCAACGGCGGCATGGTCCTGAAGGCGACCCGTAGCGGAAGCGCCTCCGTCGAGGTGATTACTAGCCTCGGCCAGGTGGCAAAGAGCATGCAGGTGAACCTCGCTGCGGGCCACAACTGGATTCCGGTTGCAGGCATCAGCACGGGCAAGTACATCGTCCGCGTAAAGCAGGGAAGCAGCATCCAGAGCTTCATCCTCGAAAAGAAGTAAGCCGGATTCCCTTACGCTAAGGCATTTAATCCCCGGGCAACACGCCCGGGGATTTTTTGCATATGAGAACGAGCATCTCTGTCGAATCCACATGCCCTTTTCCATAAAATACGGGACGGGTTAATAGCCCACATACGTCACTCTCGCGAAGGCGAGAGTCTATCTAGGCATTAAAAAGAATGGATAATCTTCTGGTTATTATCTCTATGATTTTATAGATTACAGCCCATGAACAGAACAAATGATTTAAAGCCATTCTCAACCTATATCTTGAGCAACTACAACAAGACTGTTCTCTACATAGGTATCACAAACGATTTAAAAAGAAGAATATGCGAGCATAAATCCAAATTAGATCCCAATTCCTTTACCGCAAAATACAACGTCGATAGACTTGTCTATTTCGAGCAATTTCAATCAATAAACGATGCTATCGCCCGAGAAAAACAAATAAAACATTGGAACCGTGAATGGAAAGAAAATCTAATAAACAGAAGCAACCCTAACTGGGATGATTTGTTCGATTATTCTTTATAATATTGATAGATGTCCGCCTACGCGGACATGACAAGAAACTTAGCAAGCACTATACATGCCATCACATAGGCGAAAATACCATTCCCCCATGCAAAATACATAAAAAAAGAAGGCTCCCTGAAAAGGGAGCTCTTAAACTTGCTGATAGAGAGCGAGAATTACTTCTTCTTCGCGGGCTTGTAGTTCACGTCCGGGCGAAGTTCCAGGCCAATCGTCACCAGGATGGAAACGATGGGTTCGTGGTGGTCCTGCGAGAGGTCGTAAACGGCCACGCCGGCGTAGCCATTGTTCTTCACGTTCTCGGCAACTGCCTTCACGGAAGGAATGCCCATGAACACGATGGCTTCTTCCTTGCTCACGGCGATTTCGGACTGGGAGTCGGAATCGTAAGAAACCTTGTAGTCCGGAGTATCGAACTTGCCCATGAGTTCCTTGTACGGCAGGTAACCTTCGTTACCGCTACCCGTACCGTTGTGCGAAGAACCGAAGCCTGTCGCACCGAGGAAGGACTTTCCGTAGAAGTACACGACCGGGTTCAGGAGATCCTTCTGGATGCCCGCACCGGCGGCCTTCTCGAGTGTCTCTGCAATGAACTTTCCGCCCTGGTTCGGAACGAGCGAGGAGTTGTCCTCGTTCATCTGGTCGGGCATGAACACGTTGATGTAGCTCAGCTTGTTCATCACTTCGGCGGTATAGGGTTCCATCGCCACGTAGGGGTACATGGTAGATGCCACGATAGAGCCGGAGAAGGCATCCACGAGGGCGTTCACCATCTTGGCATACCCTTCGGCATCTTCTGCCGTGAGATTCTGCCAGTCGAGTTCCACACCCTTCGCGTTGTGGCTACCGACCCATTCCTTCACGTTCGAAACGAAGGTGGAGAGGAGTTCGTCGGAACCGGCGATAGTCTTCAGGGCGCCCTCGGCTTCCATGCCGCCCACAGAAACCACGAGGTTCACGTTGTTCGCCGCGCACATGACAGCGAGCGAATCGTAGTTGGGGGCATCGTTCTCATCGGGGAAGGCAAGCGAGCCGTCTTCACTCGGAGTAAGGGACGAATAGTGAATATGGGTCACCGTGTTGTAGCGGATATCCTTCGGGTAGAACTGGGAATACTGGCTCCAGTACGGGAAATAGCCAATCACCTTGTCGGCTGCGGCCTGGGACATTGCCACGCAAGCAACCGCGACTGTCGTTACAATAAGCTTGAGATTCATGATATTTCCCACCTTTATTCAGCTGAACTTGAACTTTCTGCGGAGGCTTCTTCGCTGCTGGAACTGTCCGTAGCAGGCTCGCCGCCCTCGCTGCTGGAGCTATCGGCAGCGGGTTCGCCACCTTCGCTCGAACTGGATTCGTCACCTGCGGCATCGGAGGATTCCGGCTTAGCGGCAGAGCTCGAGCTTTCGGGCTCGTCGACAATCGCTTCGGGACAATCATCCTCGACCGGGTCGCAATCCATGCAGTAGGTCACGCCTTCGCTTGCGCAGTACACGTGCTTGGAATAACCAATCGCGGAATTTTCGTCCTGCTGGCATTCACCCTTCTTCACGAGGTTTGCATCCGTCGTGGCGCAAGTGCGGTACGGACGGCCACCAATGACACCATAAACAACGTACTGCCTTTCGATGGCGGCCGTATCGAGCGTAAGCGTATCAAAGATGGCGGCTTCGTTGTCGACACCATAGATGTTGTACGCCCTGACAACCTTCATCTTGTTCTTGTCGGTCCAGAAGTCCGTCTTGGTAAATCCCATATAGTTCGTTGCAAGCAATTCCACCGTCGGCGTATCCGCGAGGAAGGCAGCATCGTCGTTTTCGGCACCCGAAAGGGTGTTCATGATGAGCACCTGATCCTTGAGCTGCAGGCTACGCAGATCCGGGTTCACCTTGATATACTCGGCAGCCGACCAATCCTTCGGGAAGTTTTCCTCGATCGGGTTATCCACTTCCAAGGAGGAGCAAGCCAGGAGCACCAGGGTGGCGCCGGCTGCTAAAAGAGAAATCTTCACATTCTTCATCTACGACCTCACTAGAAATTGACCGTAACTTCGGCGGTGATAAGGTTCTTGTCGATAGAAAGTTCTTTCTTCTCGAATTCGCCAACGGCATTGATCGTCTGGTAGTCGACGCTGTTCTTGAGCATGCCGTAACGGACGGTAATGTAGGATTCGGGAGCGATGCGGACCTTGGGGCCCGCGAGCAGGAGCATCTCGTCGACAGCCTGCACGAAGGACATCCCGACCGGAAGGCCGGTCACGCCGACGCCGAACCCGTCGCCTTCGAACTTCTTGTTAAGCATCTGCACGCCTGCCTGCAAGGCAACCGGGCCCCAGATATCGGCGGTAAGGCCGGCAACGATTCTCTGGGCGGAGCGCTTGAAGTAGGAATCCTCGGTAGTCTTCTCGAAGGAGCCCTGAACCTCGAGCTTGCGGGCGAGCGAAGGAACGAGACGGCCCACGTTCACGCCGAGGCCTGCGCCGATGGTCGTGAACTTGTTGTCGCCTTCCACTTCGCTGTACTGCGAGAAGCGGCCGTTCAGAGTGATGGCGTCGTTCCAGTCGGCATCGAGAGATACCGCGAAGCCCTTGCGGTTAGGAGTTGCACGGCCAAGCGGCATCGCGAGATTCACGGACGGGTCCATCATGAGGAGAGCCTGGGCCACTTCCATCTTCTTCATGGTGTTCGCGTCGTAACCGTTGCGGTAGAAGTGCGCGAGCTTGAAGTTGTTGTAGAGGCGCCAGTACATGTTTTCCGAAACGGAGTTGCCCGAAAGCACGGTAGCCGTTCCCGAACTCATGAGGGTCGAAGCCGTCAGGAGGTCGGTATTGTAGACCATGAAGTAGAGGTTCTCGAGGTTACCCGAGGCGAAGCTCGATACGAGAGCCTGGTCGACATCGCCGTACAGCGCGTTTGCATTGAAGATTACGCCGTTGTTCGTGTAGTTGGGCGTGGAGGCGAGTTCGGACCAGAACTTTTCGTCGTTCTGGAGGTAAGAGGCATTCAGGTTGAAGCCGATGCCGGAGAAGTCACCCTTCGCGAAGAGTTCTGCGTAGAAGGCGGAACCCTTCTCGTCCATGACATCAACCGTACCGCGCTCGTTGTTGATCGCATCCACGATCGTCGCCACGTAGATGACGGAGTCCATCAGGTCGCCGTACGGAGCTTCCGTAATCTTGGTGCCGAACTTGGGGCTCGGCGACATGGTCTCGGCATCGATATCCCACCAGGACATTGCGTATTCGCCGTTAATCCCGAAGGTAATCGGCAGAGACGCAAGCATCTTCTTGGAATCGAAGCCCAGCTGGAACGAAAGCACGTGGTTGTCGTCGTACATGATCGTATCGTTCAGTTCCATTTCGCGGGAACGCGTGGAAAGACGGCGGTCAAACACGCTCACGTAGTTCGCACCGACATTCGCGCCGAACAGTTCAACACCACCACGGAGACCGTAGGCATAGCGGTCAGACCAGTCGAAGTCGAAAAACACCTGGTCGTTCTTCTTTGCGGTGTTGCGCATACGGGAACCGGTCACCTGCGCGTAGATGTTGTCGATGGAACCCACGGCACCGCTATGGTAGGCGGCGTTCAGGCCCTGCATCAGGCGGCGAGACGTAGTATCGAGGTTACGTGCCGCAAGAGCCTCCACGCGGTTCTGCGCGAAGATTTCGGGTTCCTGGAGGATTTCCATCTGCGGGGTGAAGATGGTGAGCGGGGAGTACGCAACACGCATGTAACCCAAGTTGAAATCCACGTGGTTGTTCAGGATATTGCCATCGTAGCTGAACCAGTGGCCAATCGCGGGGTTGTTGTTTTCGTCAACGCCGCTCTGCCAATCCTTGTGCAGGCGGAGCTGCACGTCGAGGCGGGTCTCGGAAGAAGGCTGGGCGAGGAACCTGAGGTTCACGTCGGTATAGCCCTGGTTTTCCTGAGTCGCGGACTGGTCGAGGAACTGGTCAGAAGAAGCCATGGAAGTGAGAGCCCCCGCCTTGGCGGTTCCGCCCAAGCGGAGTCCGAGAATGGACTGGTTCAGAGAATCCAGCTTCTGCAAGAGGGACGTCTGCTTTTCGGCAACCGCGGCATCGCCTTCAGCGAATGCGGCGACCGCAGAGAACATCAAGGCAGATGCAAAAATGATCGAGGTCTTTTTAGTATTCATCATTTTTCATTCCTCCCATTAAAATTCCACGTTAATGGAGGCTTCAACAATAGTTTGTGAGAACTTGCTGGTGAACTCGGTCGGCCAACCGGCATCCCCCTTCACGTTCTCCGCATAAACAGGCAGGTTCACAGCAGCATCCGGGTCACCGAGGGCGGTATTGTAGGTATTCTCAACCGTAACCATACCGAAATTCAGGGAGAGCCAAGCGTTCTTGTCGAGCGTGTAGTCGAGACCGACCATCCACTGCATCTGCTTGCCCTTGACCATCGGGGCCGTCATAGCGATAGGAGCGTATTCAACCTGGGACTGTTTCTGCTGGCCATCGTTCAGTTCCATGTTGATCATCTGGAAGCCGGCGGTAATGCCCAGGCGCGGCAGGTACTGCACGTAGATGCCGGCGTTGATGAAGTCCGTCTTCATTTCGGCAGTGCCGTCAAGCACGGCGGGCGTAATGCCATCGGCGGAGAGGTCCATGCGGCCGACCGTCGGGTCGAAATCCATCGTACGTTCGGTATGCTTGAAGGAGCCCGAGATTTCGAGCGGCTTCGAGAAACCGAGAACCTTGAACACGTCCACCTTCAGGCCGCCACCGTATTCCGTATAAGAAACATCGGTAAACCCGAAGAGCGGGGACACCTGCGTGTAGATGCCGAACAGGCCCTGGGCTTCGAGCCAGTCACCTGCGTTGGCAATCACGGTTGCACGGCCACCTTCACGGTTGGCGGTCGCCTTGCCGTTCGGGAGCACCATCTGGATTGCAGGGTCGGCCATCGCATTCAGGAGGGCGATCTGGGCCTTCGAGTAAACGTTACCCGTCCAGGAGTTCTTGTTGTACGGGGCGATGTTGTAGCTGTCGGACTGGCCCTTGTTCTTGAACGCGTTGTCGTCCGTCTTGAGGGAACGGGCAACCGGGGAGAACTTCGGCGCAAAGTTGTAGAGAGCGTCGAACGTGGTGTAGAGCGGGGAGTTCACGCTGTACTTCACAGTCTCGCCGTCGTAGTCGGAATTCTGCACGCGCTGCGCGAAGAACTTGGGCGACTGGGCAAGGTTGTTGAACCAGAGGCTGTCGTTGAACACCACATCGCCCACCAGGCGCACGCCCCAGGAGTCGGTCTTGTAACCGGCATTGAGGGTGGCGTTGAGGGCCACGCCGCTCTTGGTTTCCTTCTCGGAAACATTCTTGACTACCGCATTGCCCGTCTCGTCAACCACGATGTATTCGAGAACGCCGTCAGCGTCCATGTCAATTCCGAGAGCCGCCGGATCGTCGGCCGTCGTGTAGACAAAGCTCAGTTCTCTCTTGTAGTTGTCGTCCATCGACATGGCGAATTCTGCCGTAGCATCCAAGATGAGGTTCTTGTTGTTCATCATGCCGGCAACGTCGCCACCCACGCGGCCCGCGAGGATAAGCGTCTTCTGCGGGTCAAGCTCGAACGGGTTGATATCAGAGATAAGGAGATCCTTCGTCGGGTCGGTCGTAAGCTGGCCGTCCTGGTCGGGGTCGAAGTAGCGGTAGGTGTACGTGTAGGAATCCTCGTTGTCGAAGATGTACATCATGGTACCGCCCAAGTAGGCGTTCTTCTTCAGCGGGAGGAGTTCCAGGTTACCTGCCAAGAGGAACTTGTCGGTGTTGGCGGCCTGCGTAGCACCCGGCACCGAGTCGTTCGGGAGGATGTTGCCTTCCGCACCGGAGAGGTCGAGCATCTGCGCACGGTTCACGCGGGCGAAGAGGCCTTCCACACGCACCTGGCCGAAGATATCGTTCAGGTCGGCGCGGAACTGCAGGTTCACACCCTGGAGGTTACGCTGGTTGCCCTCGAGCAGCTGCTGCTTTTCGGCCATGTGGCGCTTGCGGGCGAACACCTGGGGTTCGTACATGATGTCCACATCCGGGGCGAACAACGTAAGCGGAGAGTACTGCTGGCGGAAGTCACCCACAACCCAGTAGAAGTTGTTGCCAATCTGGCCTTCGACATTGAGCCAGGGCACCTCGATAATCTTTGCCGCAGAAGCGAAGTAGTCCTGCATGCCCGCGTAAAGGCGCAGCATCGCATTCGCACGGACGCTTTCCCAGGGGCGGAAGCCGAAGTTGAAGTCGGCGTTCACGAACTCGTCCCTTTCGGTATCGGGCATGATGTTCTTGCCGTACGTATCCTGGTCGGTATTGAAGTAAGATGCCTGCGCGACACCGCGAACGGCACCGGTCACTTCGAGCCCGCGATGGGCATTGGCGGAATCCACCTTGCTTGCGAGCATTTCCTGGTTGTCGGCCACGGATGCGGCAGCGACTCCGGTCGAAAGCGCAAGGGCTGTCAAAGTTCTAGTAATCATTTTTGAAGCACTTTTATTGAAATTCATACTCTTATCGCGCCTCCATTAGAACCATACTTTAGTTTCGGCGGTAATGTAATGACCGGTCCAGTCATTATCAGGTTCCGTCTCGTCGGAGTGTGTAGCCCACTTGTAACGGAAGTGGATACCGGCACGATCAGCAAAGTTCCAGTCGAAACCGAGACCGAGGGCCGTTTCGAGGTAGTTAATCGGGGCCTTGCGGAAGTACATCGTAGAGACGTCGTTGAAGTAGGGCTTCGTCTTCGCGATGGTGTTCGTCGCGTAGTCGATGATGTAGCCGTATTCAGAACGGAACGTTTCGAGGCCGAGGATACCCACGAGGTGGAAGGTCGGCGTGAGGGCGATAGCCGGTTCAAGCTGGCCGTAGAAGCTCCACAGGAGCATGTCGCTCTGGGATTCGCTGTAGGCAAGCGGGGCAATCGTCTTCGAGACACCGGAGATGGAGGCGTAGCCGCTCATCACGATGTTCTTTTCGGTACCGAACCAGTGGCCGATATCGTAACCGCCCGCGAGGGAGAGGTAGCTGGACCACTTGGTGTGGCTCGGGATAACCGTATCCTGGATCTGCTTCGCGTCTTCGTAGGCGACGAAGGTTTCCCACATTTCCCAGGTACCGCCACGGAGGCCACCCTGCTGACGGGTCATCTTGACGCCGACACCCGGAGTGAGCACACCGGCACGTTCGATATAGCCGTTGGCGCGGGCGCCCGCGTTACCGGAGTCCGCCCAGAAGAGCGGCTTGTGCTTGGTCCAGGAGTTCGTGGATTCCCAGAGGTTACGGCCGTTCAGGCGGTAGTTGAAGAGGAGCACGTCGTCGCCGTCTTCGATCTGGCTGTGCAGGCCGTACTGGATGTCCAGGTGACCGCGGTTGAATTCGGGTTCGATCTTCAGGTTGATACCCGCCATGTTAGGAGCATAGCGCATAGAACCGGAGTTGAGGGCGAATTCATCCTTGCGCCAGGCGAGGAAGCGGGAGGGGTTGCTCATGGAGAACGGAGAGTAGAAGTCCTTCGGGAGGAAGATGGCCTCGAGGGTCATCGGCCAGCCTTCGAGGTACTTGCTCTGGGCCTTCACGTACACACCGACCTGCGGGGTGCTCCATTCGGTATCGTAGGAGCCCTTCTCGTAGCCGGAAATATCCTTTGCGCCGGTAGCCTTGTAGAACTTGAGCGAGTCGGTCATGCTCAAGGCCACATCGGCCATCAAGTAGAACTTCGGAGTGATGTTGCCCTTGAAGTCAATGGAGGCAACGTGCGTATTCATAACGTACGGGTCAACGCTCAGGGCGTTGTACTGGCCGTAGAATTCAGGCTCGTAGATAACGGCCTCGTCGAACACGACGCCCATGTAGTTGAGGCCGACCGAGAGGTTGTCCGCAATCTTGTTCTTGGCGAGGCGGCCATGGTACACGGCACCGCGCAGGTCGTAGTCACCGGACATTTCAAGTTCGCCCGGCTGGCCACCGTACATACGCAGACCGTCGCGGGTACCCACGTCCATGTCGGCAGGCTGCGACACCATCGCCTGGGCGGTCATGTCGAAGGGCAGCTGGTAGGCGCTCACGAACACGCCACCGAAGGAGCGGTTGGTCCAGAAGGCGCGGCCGCCTTCCTTCACCGGCTTGAAGACCTTTTCCTTGTAGTAGGTGCTCACAGTCTTTTCGTCTTCGAAGGTTTCGTACACCCAGGCGAAGCGCGGCATGGTTTCGCGTTCCCACATGGTAAGGGGAGAAGAGTTCGCCCAGATAACGCCACCCGCCGTAACGTAGGCGCCAAAGACGCCCGCGCGGATGTCGATACCGAAGTTCATTTCTTCATCGACAGTGGAGGAGTAGTAGTCGGTGGAGTGGTCGAACAGCACGCGCTCGTTAGAGGTGGGCACGGCGGTCGGCTGGGAACCCAGGTTGTTGCTGAACAGGCCCGAGAGGTCGAACGGGAAGGTGAAGTTCGTCCAGAGGGTCATGTAGGAGTTCGGCATGGCGACGACGTTCGCCTTGAAGATAGCGTCGACAGCGAGGCGCGCCTTGTCGGAGGCAAGGAGGGCCGGAGCATCGGGATAGCTGAAGTTCTTGAGGCGGAAGGCCATGAAGCCCGAAACCGCGAGGGGCGCGTCATCCTTGCCCATCATGGTGGATTCGAGGTTCTCGGCGATGCCATCCAGGTTGTTCTCGATGGTGTTCATCTGCTCGTCGGCAGAAAGCGTCGCCGGAGCGCCGACCACGGGAGAAGGACCGGCCACCGGAGCGGCAGATGCAAATTCCTTCTTGGGGGCTTCCTCGGGTGCCGGTTCGGCTGCAGCAGTCTCTTCGGCAGCGGGTTCCTCGGCGGCGGCCTCCTCTACAGGGGCCTCCTCGGCGGGAGCGGCTTCTTCGGCAGGGGCAGATTCCTCAGCGGCGGCTTCCTCTACAGGAGCGGCCTCTTCGGCAGGGGCGGATTCTTCCACGGCCTCAGTTTCAGGTGCGCTTGCCTCGGGGGATTCCTCCTCCTGGGCAAAGGCAAGGGAAGTGCAAAGCAAAGTCGTAAAGAGTAACGGTAATTTGCGCATGGGGACCTCTTAAATTGCGTTGCGGAACGGGTAGTTGGACGGGCCTTCGTAGGCCTTGCCCTGCTTCTTGATTACGATATCGTCAATCCAGACCTTGAAGGCCTCGTTCTCGTCCTTGCGGACTTCAAGACGGAAACCCTTGAAGTTCGACCAGGCGAACGGGAGCATGACTTCACGCGTGTTCTTCGCATCCCAGTACACACCCGTCATGCCGAACAGCTTGAGCGGGATGCTGAAATGCTTCCATTCCGTGGTAATTTCACCAAGGCTCTTGGAGCGGAGCTTCACCTGCAGGGATTCGCCGTTGCTCTTCACGCCGTCATCGACGAGCACGAACAGTGCGTTTTCGCCACCCTTGTCGCCCTTGATCCAGAACTCGAGGACACCTTCTTCCAGGTACGGGGTCAGGTCCACGGAACCGGCGATACAGATGGCCACGCCGGAGTAGTCGCTCGCGATAAGCTCGATTTCCATGGAAAGAGCGCCTTCCATGGCGTACTTGTCGGTGAGAATCGGTTCGGGGTTCTCGCGCGGGTACTGGTAGGTGTATCCACCGCCGCGGGGAATGGCTTCGCGCATAACGACGCTTACCACGTCCTTGTCCGGACGGAAGGGTTTGGCCTCGCGCGTGACGAAGCGGGAATTGTCCCTATCCCTGTAATCGCTGAAAGAAGCAAAGGAGAAAGACGCAAGAAGGAGTGAGCCCACGGCACACTTCCAGATGATGGTCTGCAGATGTGATTTCATAAGATACAAGATCTCCAAATTCAATGGCAACAATATAACTTGTTTTTAGGGGGTTGTTTTTCGAAAAAAAACAAAATGGGTTTACAGATGTACCCAAACGGGGCAAAATGTACCCAAAATCGCTAATTTTCGCATTTTTGACGAAAATCACACGTTTACCCAAGTAACCGAATTATTAAAAAAAAAGCAATCTTCGGCCATAAATATGTCTAAATTATCCATGTAAACAGCAACCGGAAGGTTTCCCATGAAGTTTTTCAAGTTTCTAGCCCCCATTACCGCAGCGTTCCTCCTGGCCAGCTGTTCTTCCGGCGACAGCGGATTGAACAAGGCCGACGAAGACGGCAACGGAAGCGGGCTCAACCGCACGAAGGTCGACTACTCCAAGGGCCGCGCCATGAACCAGAGGCTCGGGCGCGGCATCAACATGGGCAACTCGTGGGAATCCACGGGTACCGGAGCAAACGCCGACTGCGGGTGGGGCAACTGCCTCAAGGACGAGGACCTCCAGATAGTGAAGGCCGCCGGATTCAACTCCGTGCGCATTCCCGTACGCTGGGAAAGCGACGTCGACATCGCGAACACCATCGACCCGCAGCGCCTCGCCGGAGTCAAGGAAGACATCCAGCTTGCGAACAGCCTCGGCATGCCCGTTATCGTCAACTTCCACCACCACCAGGACATGAACAACGCCGCGGCAAACGTCGAGAACGACCCGGAATCGTTCCAGGCGGAACTGCAGAAGTTCGTCACCATGTGGACGCAGGTGGCGGCAGCCCTGAACAGCATCCCGGACGACATGATTGTGTTCGAAATCATGAACGAACCGCACGATATCAAGAAGAGCTCCACGGTGAACGAAATCATGACGGCATCCTACAACGCCATCCGCGCGGTGGCCCCGACAAAGACCATCATGTTCGAGGGGAACGGCTACTCCAAGTTCGCCGAAATCAAGAAACTCGACCTTCCCAAGGACGACGGCAACATCATCGTGAGCGGGCACTACTACGAGCCCTACGGATACACGCACCAGGGCACCGCTACCATGTACCCCTGCGGAACGGGAATTACCGGATCGGACCTGAGCAAGATTGCGAAAGACTTCAAGGCATACGTGGATAGCGCCATCGCGTACTTCCCCGACGTGGACGGAGTGCACGGGGTTCCCATGAACCTGGGCGAGTTCGGCGCCATCGGCCGTACCGGGTCGAAATGCGCAACCGAAGCGCCGAGCGAAGCCTCCCGCGCGCAGTGGGCCGACTACGTCATCAGGGCAGCCGAGAAATACGGCATCAGCTGGCACTACTGGGCCTACGGAAAGACGAGCGGGTTCCAGGCATACGACCAGGATGCAGGCGACTGGTTCCCCGAGATGAAAAAGGTCTTTGACGCCTATACCGTAAAGGCCTTCCCGGCAATCTAGTTTTAATTTGTTCTAGAATCTATTGCAAAGATTTCTTGTAAAAAAAAGTTGCAAACCATCGAATGGTTACGGCCGGACGAGAGAACCGCCCCAGTGCTCATCGAAAAAGGCTTGGAACAGAGGTTCCGGGCCTTTTTTCAATTCCTCGATTATCTCGGCCACAGGACGACCGCTACGGTAGAGTTCGCGATAGGCGCGGGAAAGCGCTTCAACGCGGGCCTCGGGGAACAAATCGGGATGCAGGCGGAGCGCATGCAGGTTGAGCCCGCCGTAGCGGATGGGGTTCCCGCACGCCTTGGTGCAGGGAGGAACATCGCGGTCCACCTTGTGCGTGCCGCCCACGAACGCGTAGGCGCCCACCTGGTTACGCTGTTGGATCCCTGTAACGCCCCCGAGGGTCGCGTACTCGCCGATGCGCACGTGGCCGCCTATCTGGCAGCCGTTCGCGATGACGACACCTTCGCGGATATCGCAATCGTGGGCGATGTGCGAATACGCCATAATCAATACCTTGTCCGCAATACGCGTGCAGCCGCCACCCTGAGCCGTGCCGCGGTTGACCGTCACGTATTCGCGCAGCGTACAGCCTTCGCCGATGCTCACGCGAGTCGGTTCGCCCGCATATTTCAAATCCTGCGGGGGAGCGCCGAGGATAGCCCCGTCAAACACGTGCGTATCCTTTCCGATGGAGACGCCTCCATACACATGCACGCGGGATTCCAGGACAACGCCCTCCCCTATTTCCACGCCGGAATCCACGATGCACCACGGGCCGATGACGGCTGTTTCGTGGACTTTTGCCTGCGGGCTCACAAATGCGGACGGGTGAATCATGGACTACAATTTAGTAATTAGTTGTTAGTCATTAGTTGTTAGTTATTAGCAAAAAAAATCATCTAGGTACTATTATAAGAACCAATGACCAATGACTAGTGACTAATGACCACATTCTTTTTCTAACTTTGTCCATATGGGCGGTATCATTGTCGCATGTCTCACGGCACTTTACGTGCTGCTGTTCCTATTCTTCATAATAGGTGTTACCCGTACACACCGTTACAGGGGGCCAAAGGCGACCCCGAGCGTTTCGGTGGTTGTCCCGATGCGTAACGAGGAAGAGTTTGCCGAGCGTACACTGGAAGCCCTCGCCGCGCAGGACTACGTAGGCGAATGGGAAGTCATCTGCGTGGACGACCGCTCGACGGACCGTACCCGCGAGATTCTCGAGAAGTTCGCCGCGACGCACCCGAAGTTCCGCGTGCTCAGCCTTTCGCCCGACCTGCCCGTAATCGCAAGCCCCAAGAAGCGCGCCCTCGAGAGCGCGTTCAAAATTGCAAAATACGATGTGCTATTGACGATTGACGCCGACTGCATACCGCGCAAGAGCTGGATTACCTCGATGGCGGGCCGGTTCACGGACGGGATATGCATTGTGCAGGGGCCAAAGCAGAACAGCGGGAACCATTCCCTGTTGCACCTGTACCAGAAACTGGAGACGCTCGGGTACACCGCGATGGAAGCGGCCGGGTTCAGCATGGGGCACCCGATTATCGCCTCGGCCACGTGCCTTGCCTACAAGAAGGAGCTGTTCTTCGCGGCAGGAGGGTTCGGCGAGCTCATCAACCTTTCGAGCGGCGACGACGACATGCTCATCCACAAGATGATGAAGGTCCCGGGCACCAAGGTCTGCTACAACCTCGACAAGGATGCCGTCATAGAGACCGCACCGGTCAACACGTGGAAGCAACTATTCAACCAGCGCGCCCGCTGGAGCAGCAACGGCACGAACTACGAGAGCAAGGCGTACGTTCTGCTGCTCACGCTCATCTACACTTACTACATCTGGATGTTCATCAGCCCCTGGTGCGTGGCTTTCCTGGATTGTCCGTGGCAGTGGTGCGCGTTCAGCATCGCACCGAAAATCGTCGTGGATTTCGTGTTCCTGATGACCGCCTCGTGGAAGTTGCATACCAAGCGGCGCATGATCGCGTTTATCCCGACCGAGTTCATCCAGATTCCGCTGATCGTGTTCGCCGTGCCGGCAGGTATCGCCGGAATGTTCCGGTGGAAATAGCGGAGGCTAGATAACGCCACGCGCCCAGGCGATTGCCTCTTCGGCGCTCGTAATCTTCCCGTCGAGTTGCAGTTCAAAACTCGCCTTGATAATCTCGCCCAGCTGCTTGCCGGGTTTTAGCCCCAAATCCAGGAGCATCTTGCCCGTAAGGAAGGGCTGTGGGGCCGATTCGAGCAGTCCGTATTTGGCGGCGGAATCCCACAGGGCAGCCGCAAAATCCGTGTTTTGCAGGGTTGCAAAATCCGAGTTCTGCGCAGTTGCGAAATTTGAGTTCTGCGTGGTTGCAAAATCCGTGCCACCGGTACTTTCGCAGGCGTAAAACCCGCGCGGGGCGCACTTTACCAGCAGGCAGAGCAGCTTGAGGCCGCCGAGTTTCACGGCGAGGCGGCGAAGTGCGGGGGCATCGTGCACGATAGCCGGGTCAAGCGTGCAGAACGTTTCCAGGAGCGGCGGCACGACCTTCAGCAGGTGAACCTCGTTCGTGATGCGTTCCAGGAACTTGAGTGAAGTCCCTGCACTGCCGGCCAGGAGCGCGGCAAACGCGAATTCCATTTTCTGGGCATCGGTAAGCGGTGCTAAGCCACCCTCATTCGAGTCCCGCAGTTCCGCCATCTTGTCGAGAATGCCGCCCAAAGCCTCCCAGGAGCCCTCGAACGGGCGGATTTCGGGGAAATACTCATTGAGCCTTATGTCCAGGAAGGCGCGGAGCCCGAGCGAGGGCCTGCCCGGTTTGAGGAGCCACTTCTTGAATTCCTCGAACAGGCGTTCCACGCTCAGGTCGTCGAGCGAGAGCGTGCGGCAGAGTTCAACAGTCTCGGGCGCGAGCGTGCACTCGAAGCGGCTCGCGAACTGCACCCCGCGCAATATGCGCAGGGAATCTTCCGCAAATGCCGGGCCCACATGGCGCAGCGTATGCGTTTTCAGGTCGCCGATGCCGTCATACGGGTCGCAGAGCGTGAGTTCGGGCAATTCCATGCCCATCGCGTTGATGGTGAAGTCGCGCCGGAGGGCGGCCTCCCTGAAACTGAGTTTCTCGTCTGTATGCACCACGAATCCGCGGTGCCCGTAACCCACCTTGCTCTCGGTGCGCGGAAAAGAGAAGTCGAGCGACAGCCCCTTCATGGCGAGGTGAATCACCCCGAACGCTTTCCCGACCAAATTGGTGCGGCCATACTTCGAAAGAATCGGCACCAGAGCGTCCTGCGCCATGTCGTAGACCTCGATATCGTAGTCCCTGCAGGCCTTGCCCAGGAGGGCATCGCGGACCCAACCGCCTACCAGGAAGGCACGGCCACCCGCGTCGCGGATATCGCCCGCGATTTTCAATAAACGGTTCGGCAGTTCCGGCTCGAACCACTCCCCCGCTAGCGTCTGGATGCGTGCCATCTACGGGACCGCCTTACTGGAAACTGCCCGCATCGGCAGCGGACGTGTCCGCAGTAGAATCCACCGCCTTGTAGCGGTCGTATATGCTCACCGTCTCCTGGCCCGAGGAATCCTTCAGCGCCTCCGAAACGGAAATGTTATCCCTCGCAGAATCGGCAGAAGCGCTGTCCGCCTGCCCACTCGCCGCATAGCGTTCGTAAATGCCCTGCCTTGTCTGCGCATCGGCACCGCGCTTCTTCGCTTCTTCCTCGCGGCAGACCCGCAATTCTTCTTCAATATAAGCGCGCTGGTCGGGGGAATACGTCTGCGTATCGAGCCTGTACTGGATTTCGGAACACACGAGCCCCTGACGCTCGCCCGCGCAGGCATACAGGCACAATGCGACAAGAGCCATCCCGCAAACTACAGACAAATTAAATGCAACCGACTTCATACATTCTCCGTCAGCGAATCACGAGGAACTTTCCCCGCTCCTTTTTCGACGAGGTCCTGACCACGTAGTAGTACACGCCGGGGGCGACATACCTGCCGTTTTTCCCCTGCCCGGTCCACTCGATCTTCCCGCCGGCGACCTCGTCACCGACAAAGGAGCGAATCAGCGAGCCGCCCCGGTTATAGATATCCACGCGAGCATTCTCGGCAATATTGTCAATGGTCAGGAACACGTGCTGCCCCGGGCGGAACGGGACCGGGTAAGCCTTCACCTTGGCCACTGCGGAATCCGTCATGAACGTCGTTGTTTCGCGCAAGTCGTTACGCCTATAGCGGGTAATTCCGTTCTCGTGACCGAACCATGCCATTCCCAGGCCCTTGTCTATAGCCACGTCGAGAATCCCGTCCGAAAGGAGGCCGTTCTTTGTCGTGTAGTGAGTTACGGACAAAGTATCAAAAGATTTACCCTTACGCTCTAGGCGGTACGCACCTTGGTTGGTGGAGCCTACCCAGACATTCCCATGCGGGTCAACGTCTATGGCGGAATACTCCGCGCCCGACAGCCCGTTCGTAGAGCTGGGCTTGCGTATCGTATCCTGGTCAAGTTCCATGTAGCCGATATCCGTCGTCGAAACCATCCAGAGCACGTTGTTCTTTTCGTCCAACGCAAAATCGACCGGAGTCCTCTGCTCGATATTCTGAATCGTCTTGAGCGTGGCCCCGACAATGCGCCCGCCGTTCATCGACGGCGAGGGGAAGCGGATTACATCGAGCGCGCCGGTAGAGAACGCGTCGAAGGATTCACGTGCCGACACGTACACTACCCAGTCCGAACCTTCCTGCCTTGCCACGAGCGGCCCGACATGGTGCGAGCTGCCTATCCCGGTAGCGCAACTGACATCGCCTTCCTTGGTCACGTAGATAAGGCTGTACGTGCCATCGCGCCTTGCCGTCGCCGAAAGAAACCCGGACTTGTCCGGAGCAACGGCAGTCCCGACCGCAACCGTGTAGTTCTCGACATACTGGTCCATGCACGTCTCTTTCCAGGGAGCAAGGAAGTAATAAGGGAGACGGCCCAGTTCCTTAAGAATCATCATCCCCTGCCCCCAGGCATGGTACATCATCAGGTCCGCGTCCAAGATGGAGAGCGCCTTCATGCGGTAGCTGAATGCCTCGGAATGGTTCCCGAACCCGCTAAAGAGGAGCATCGCGTCGGTCCAGAAAGTTCCCTCGCTTATGGCGCCAAAACCCTCGGGAGTAACGGCATACACGCCACCGCCAGGAATCGCCTGGATTTCGTAAACAGTCCCGAGCTTATAGAGCGAATAGTTCGTGACATCTTCCAGCGCTCCGTTTTCGTACCGGAGTATGATATCGGAACCGACCAGGTACGTGAAATTCGCTCCCTCGAGAATCCAGTTGATGCGGCTTTCCCCGGACTTGAACAGGAGCGTATCCGTTAGCGACACTCCCCCGACAATCACGTGCTTCGAATCCCTCGCAAACACATCGGATTCGACATGCACCCAGGTGGACGGATCCACCAGGCGGAAATCCCGAGAGAGGTCACTCCAGTCCATCTTGCGGGCGTATATCCCGTGTATGGTCTGGATGAACAGGGAATCGTTACGGCCCGCAATATCCTGCGGCGGGTAAATAGAGAGGGAAACATCGCCCACGCGGTCGACCAGGAGGAGCGACGAGCCGGATTCCGTATCGAAAAAGGCGAGCCCGTCCTCGAACAGTATCGCGATGTACTTGTTTGCAGAAAAGACCTTGCCGGGAACGACGCGGGCCTTGCGCGAAAGGTAGGAACGGTTGACGACTTTCCAGCGTTCGCCCTCGTAACGCGCGACAAGCCCGTATTCCGAAACGGCAAACAGGCTACCCTTCACGTTGGCCACTGCAGAAAAGGCCGATGTTTCCAGCCCCTTCTCGGAAGTATAGAGCACATCGACTTGCGGGCCCTTGAGACGCATGCCGCCATCGGTAGCGAGCATCAGGTCGTCGCCGATGCGGACCACATGCCTAATGGGGAAAGGCTCCGAAAAGCCCTGCCATTCCTCGTTGGCAAAAACGGGAAACAGGCACCCGAAAAGGGCAAGGATTGCAAGGAAATTCTTCACAGTACAAAATTACGAATTTATCGCAGGCAAGAAAAGCGATAGACTCGGTTTATTCCGCAATTTTTGTCAAGATGTCGTTTTCCGTGTAGAATCTGCGGAGCTTGGTAAACGCGTAGAGGCGCCTTTTGCGGATGGCGTTTTCGGACAGGCCCAGGATGCAGCTCAGTTCGTGAATCGAAAATCCGCCGAGGTAGCGCATCTCCAGAATCATCCGCTCGAGCGGGCCCAGCAACCCGAGCGTCTTGTAGAGGAACATGCGCTGCTCCACCGTCGCCGGTCGAGAATAAAACGCGGCGTCCTCCTCGCTGAACGGCATGTATTCCGGAGAATCCTCGAGTACCGCCGACATGGTCCTTGTGCGGTAGTGCTCCCACGCCACGTCCAGATGCGAATTCTTCAGGACGGTGATAATCCAGGGCATAACGTCTTCCCGTTCCAGGAGTCGCCCCAGATTTTCGCAAAACTTGAGCGCCACCGTCTGGAAAAGGTCCCTCGCCTCCTCCGCGGTAGCGCATTTTTGCTCACATAAAGTGTAGATTTCTTCCGAATGCCGGTTCCAGAGCTTTTCTGCCGTTTCGCGAAATTCTATTTTTTCCTGTAAGTGATTAACCATATGACCAAACCCATAACTGAAAGCAGCAAATTTATGAATATCGATACTTTTTTCAAGGCAAAAAAAAATTATGCATCAATCCGTTGCTTTTTTGCCATCATTTTCGGGGTTTTGTCAACAGCTGTTACCAAAACGCAGGCTCAAGAGTTCAACATGAACGCGATGGAGCCCCCGGAAGCGTCGATGGCGTTCTCCGCGGGCAAACTTTCTGACAAGTCAGAAGTCACCGTCGACATCGTAGTTCCCGACAACTGGCACGTAAACGCGAACGTCGCGGCCGACGAATTCCTGAAGCCCTCGTCCATCGAGATTGCTGCACGCGGGATTGAATTCGGCGAGCCCAAGTGGCCCGAGCCCATCAAGGAATACAACGAGGTTCTTGAATTCGAGAACCTCGTGTTCAAGGGACACTTCCAGATAAAGATTCCCGTGAAGGCGGTAGCCGACGGCTACGACACCCTCACCACGAACGCCACGTTCCATTACCAGGCATGCGACAACTCCATCTGCCTTGCGCCCGCGAGCGTGGACATCCGCATCGGAAGGAACGCAGGCAGTTTAAAAAAAAACGATAAAGGGAACGGGGCGGGATTAAACGGTTCCGCGGGGGACGCGCAGGGATTAAACAACGCCGCGGGTAACGACGGCTCTGCGGGTCAGGGCGGCCTTGCGGGCAAGGAAGGTGCCGCCGCCGTGGCGCTCCTGCTGTTCTTCGCGTTCATTGGCGGTATAATCCTGAACCTCATGCCGTGCGTACTGCCGGTGCTCTCGCTCAAACTGTTCAGCCTCATAAAGCAGGCAGGGCAGTCCCGAAGCAGGCTCGTCGCCCTCGGGATTTCGACGACCGCAGGCATCCTCGCGAGCTTCTGGGCGCTCGCCGGAATCGTAGCCGCCATCAAGGCCGGCGGCGGCGCCGCGGGCTGGGGAATGCAGTTCCAGAGCGCAGGGTTTATCGCCTTCATGGTCGTCATCCTCACCGCATTCGCGATGAGCTTCTTCGGGGTGTTCGAAGTCTGGCTCCCGGGTAGCGCCACAACGCGCATGGATGCCGCAGGCCACAAGGTCGGGCTTGTCGGCGCGTTCTTTACCGGAGCGCTACTCGTGCTGCTGAGCACGCCGTGCTCGGCACCCTTCCTCGGGACAGCGATGGGGTTTGCGTTTACCGCATCGACACCCGTACTCTTCTTGTTCTTTACTGCCGCAGGGCTCGGGCTTGCGCTCCCCTACCTGCTGGTGTGCGCCTTCCCCGCCGTGCTGAAGGTCTTCCCGAAACCGGGCAAGTGGATGGTTATACTCCAGAAGGCGATGGGCGTGCTGCTGCTCGCGACTGTCGCTTGGCTCCTGTGGATTGTGAACCAGCAGACAGGCAACACGGGTGTAGTACTATTCCTGGGCATTGTCCTCGTGAGCGGAGTATTCAGTTTCATCATCGGGAAGTTCGCTCCGCCGGGTGTTGCGTTCTGGCGCGAAGCGGTCTTGTTTGCTGCGGCGGCCATCGCCCTTGCCACAGGCTGGTTCGCCTTCGCCGCACCGCAATACGAAAAAGTCCTGAGCGACCGCTTCAATGCCCGCATGGCACAGCAGGTTCTCGAAGACGGGTGGTACCGCTACTCCCCGCAGCTCGTCGCCGAATTTGCGAAGGCCGGAAGGACCATCTTCATAGATGCGACTGCCGACTGGTGCCTTACCTGCAAGGCGAACGAGGCCGCAGTACTCAGCGACCCGGCGCTGTTGCAGAAGCTGGACAGCGCGGGAGTCGTGCGCATGAAGGCCGACTGGACCCGCGAAACACCCGAAGTGAACGAACTGCTCTACAGCATGGGAAAGTCGGGCGTGCCCGCCTACGCGATTTACCCGAAAGGTGACAAGGGCAAGCAGGTCGTGCTGCCGGAACTCCTGACCAGCGGGCTAATTCTGGAAGCAATTCCGTAGCGGCCGCGCATTTAAAACACGCGCATTTCAAGTCCGCGCAGGTTTAATGCCCGCGGGCTTTACTTTTTGAGAACCTTCGCGCCGTTCAACTTGTAGCGCTTTTCGCCGTCACGGACAATCACGCTGTTGCGCTCCCTCTGAACATTGGGGGCGTTTTGTTTTTGAATGTTTCGCGGCTGTAGGGCGCGCGGAATTGCGGACGATGTTACACTTTCATCAAAATAGACCTTGCCCAGATAAGCGGCAGGCTGTTCTTCGCCGCAAGACCCCATGCCGGATACTTCACGATTGGCGAATTCAACATTGCCGATTTTCAAGTACACCTGATAACTCCCTTTACCCTTGAGGTTTAATTTGGTTGAAATTTCAATTTCATTGTTTCCGTCAAACGTCATCACGGTATCACCGCCCGCAATAGAGATGGTGCGGCTATGGATGTTGCGGGAATCAACGTCCGGCAGCTCATAATAAGTCGGCATCGGGCACATGGCCAAATTGCTCCCTTCCAAATCCTCTAAAACGGCGAGCCTTACCGGAGCGTTCCACGTCAGGTTTCCAAAACCCACGTTCTGGATGCGCAGTTTCGCACGCAAAATTCCGTCGGCGCCTACCGTATCGCTCAGCCACGATTCGCGCAGCACAAAGCGGTAACCCAGGTGGTCGTTGATGTACTTGAAACCCGAAAGCGAATCGACTCGCGCCGGGTCATAGTCGAAATCCTTCTGCTTGAAGGGCGTCTTTTTCCAGCTGTCAATCAGGTTGTTGTTCCACTGGATGTTCAGGTAACTCGTATGCGTGCGGAAACCCTCGTACGCAAGAAACTCCGGCGTATTGATGACCTGGTAGCCGCTCGCCGTTGTGAGAGCCTCGCCGCCGTAGGGCGTGTTGACGCTGTACTTCTCGAGCCAGGCCACGCCTTCTTCGCGACAGATAGAAGTCTTGCAGTCGGCGCCCCAGGTGCCGTAATCGTACTGCGTTCCCAAATAGCCGTCGTTGAACATTCCCACGCGATACATCGTATCACCCTTCGCCTTCGCAATCTCCGCAAACTTTTCGCCATCGATATGGAAGTCTACACCCCAGTTGTCAAAGCCCAAAACCTTCGCGGAGTAGTTTCCTGTGCGGGTCAGAATTTTCAATTCCGGTGGAGTGTTGCGCAGCATCAGGTTCACCGCTTCTGCAACGCGGTCGTAAGTGATACTCGTGTCGGAATGCATCTCGCCGTAGGCGCCGTGCATGCCCATCTCGAGCGCCACGACTACGTCGGTATTCTTCGAGAGCACAGGAGCGAGCTGTTCCACGTGCTTCAGTACCCACTCGTGAGCCGGAGTCACGTTGCTACGGCCATTGTACCACGGGTCGTAACAGATGCGCACGATTACGTGCCCGCCAAAGTCGCGAATGTTGTCAAAGGTCTGTTGCAAAACATTCAGGGCGTCCTCGGTCAAGTCCTGGCTCACGCCGCGCACCGTATCGCGCTTCCCGCCCGTCGTGTCAATCGAAAGCCACGCGTTGCTGCTGAATTCTGAAATCTCGGCACGCAAGTGCAACAGCTTGCCATACGGCTTTTCAATCGGCTTGCCGCCCGAAGGTTTTAAATGCAACACCTGCGGCGTATAGAACCCGCGGTCAAAATTTTCGAGCGTCGCCATCGCATCCGTCGTATCGATAGACTGCTTCACAAGGCCAGCCGCAAAGAGCGGTACCGTCGCAAACAAGAATATGCCGATCACGGCAATCTGCACGACATTCCGCGTAATCTCAGAAATCTTCTTCATCGACACCCCCTAATAAAAAAAACGGGCATGAGGCGAACTCATACCCGTAATATACCTCTTTTTTCTCTAAATAGAAGATGTCCGGTCAAGCCGGGCATGATAATCTTCTAAGTTCTACCCGTTAAATAGATCCTGCTCCTTCGAACCTAATTCAACTAACGCTCTAAAGAGCGAAGTTTCATATATCGATTCCGTGTTTCGCACTTCACTCAGGATGACACGGAACCTGCCCTGAGCATAGCGAATGGGTGTCACTTGTTATAAATCGCCTCAAGCGCGGCGGCCAGGTACGCCAGCGGCGCGTTCCAGTTGATAGCCACCTCGTTGGTCGCGTAGCTGCAGCGGTCATCGATGTAGGCAAGCGCAGGCTTGTCGGCGGCGGCATAGTTCGGGCACTTCCAGGGTTCCTTGCCATCCAGGTTAATGTCCTGCTTGCCCAGGTGCGGGCCACCCACGAGCATTCCCGGCACGGGGTCGTCCACAAAGTCCGATTCGCTCGGGCGGTGGTGCGGATTGCGCGGGCTCCTGTAGCCGAATCCTGTCACGTAGGTAATGTCCATCGGGTTCTTGCCCAGCAGGTAGTCAAGGCACTGCTGCGCGCCATCCAGGTAACTCTTGTCGCCCGTCAGCAGGTAGGCATGCACCAGCACCATGCCGTTGTTCGCCATCGCGCTATTGCTACCCCAGTTCCAGCTCCACGGGAAGGCGGGCAGGCGGTAGGCGCTCGTGTCGCCCACGGCACGCAGGTTGTTCGCCTCGTTCAACACGGTCTTCTTCGCGGCGGCAACCACGTCCTTGTCGAATACTGCGGAATCGAGCGCCACGCGGAACGCAGCAATCATGTTCATGTCGCCCCACCAGGCACCGTTCGCCGTAAACGCGTTGCCCTTCAGGTCCTTCAGGTAACCGGCGGCAGCCTTGTCGCCCTTCGCACCGGCAGCGGCCTTCGCGCGGTAGAGTTCGGCAGCGGCCCAGCGGAACTCGTCCTTGCCGTCCTCGTTACCGGGCGCATAGCTACCCGTGTTCACGTCGGAAGGCTGCTTGTAGAATGCCTTCGGGTTCTTCTTCGCCCAGGCGTACGCGCTTTCCGCCGCCTTGAGCATCTTGTCGGCATAGGCCTTGTCGAACTTGCGGTACACCACGCTCGCCTGCGCCATCACGCCCGCAAAGTCGAGCGACGCGGTCACGTTCTTGATAATCGCATAGCGCGGGGCAGTATCGTCTTCGGGCAGCACGCTCCCGCAGAACTTGAGCGTAGATACCTTGTGGTAAACGCCGCCGTCCTTGTCCTGCATGGTAAGCATCCAGTCCAGGTTGTAGCGCACCTCTTCCAGCAGCAGCGGGAGCTTGCCGAATTCCCGCGGGATATTCCAGGAGAGCGAATCCGCATACTTCGGGAAGTTTTCGTATATCTCGAGCAGGGTCCACACGGTAATGCCCGAGTTCACGATGTACTTGCCGTAGTCGCCAGCATCGTACCAGCCGCGTGCGGAATTGAATACGGCCGCCTTCGGGTTCTTCGCCACGTTCTTCGCGCCGGTCGCCTCGGCAAACGTCTTCGCCGTCGCCGCATCGCTCCCGTAAACAATCACCTTGTCATCCATGTGGCCCGCGGCGCGCGCCCACTTGCCCGCGTACTGCGGTTCGAGCGGCATGCTTGCACGCTGGTAGTAGAACCACTTGAGGGCGGCCTTCACGAGGTCGCCGTAAACATCCTTCCCCACCGCAATCGGGTTGCCCACGTAGGCGCCGGCACGGAACAGGCGGTAGGTTCCCGGAGTCTTGATAGCAGAGATATCGAAGGTCTGCACCTCCTCGCCGCTGTAGTCCCAGTCATAAACATCGGGAGCGTCGAGGGTCAGCACCGTCTTCCCGTTCATGTCGCGCACCTCGAGGCCGCTCGCGTCGTTACCCGGATACACGACCGTCTTCTCGGCTTCGGGGTAAAACCCGAGCTGGTTCACGAGAGGGCCCGCGAAGGCAGAAACCGCAGACAACGAAAGCGCGGCAACAGCGACCGCGCGCACACCAAATACATTCTTGTATACACTCATACCCAGAATATACCTAAAAATACCAGGCACCGGAACCGTTTCAAGGGCTTTTCCCGTTTTCAAGTGAAAACATCTCCCCAAACAAAAGAAACCCGGCTCAAGCGAGTCGGGTTTTCTTTTGCAAGATCCTCGCTTTCGCGAGGATGACATCCGCCCATTACTTCTTAGAACGGTGGCTGTTCTTGATCCATTCGGTCTTGTGGACTTCCGGGATGTCGTCGAGCAGGCGGAGCGTATGCGGTTCGGTCGTGTTGTCGAGCACTTCTGCCGGAGTACCCTGGTTCACGATCTTGCCGTCGTGCATGATGAAGATACGGTCGCTAACGTAGTTCGCAAGGCCGATATCGTGGGTCACGAACACCACGGTCATCTTCAGCTCGTCTTTCAACTTGCGAAGGTAATCGAGGATGTTTGCACGCACGCAGGCGTCCACCATGGAGGTAGCTTCGTCGGCAATCAGCACCTTCGGGCGGAGCGCGAAGATACGGGCCAAAAGCATACGCTGCATCTGGCCACCGGAAAGCTCGAACGGGTACTTGCCTTCGATGTCGGCAGGCATCACGTTCACGGCCATCAGGCCTTCGTCCACGCGGCGGCGGATTTCGTCCTTGGAGGGCTTGTCCTTCAAGATGTTCAGGGCGTCTTCCAGCTGGCTACGGATAGTAAAGAACTGGTTGAAGCATCCGAACGGGTCCTGGAACACGGACTGGACTTCGTTCCAGTGGTCCCTCAGGTTCTTGATGGGCTTGTCGCGGTAAAGGAACTGGCCACGCGTCGGCTTGTAGAGGCCGAGCATGATCTTTGCGAGCACGGACTTGCCGCAGCCCGAACCACCCACGATGGAGATGAATTCCTCGTCATAGATATCAAAGGAAACATCCTTCACGGCGGTCTTCAGGCTCTTGCCCGCACCAAAGTCCTTGCTGATGCGCTTGGCAGAGAAAACAACGGGCTTATCACTTAGCATAATCGCACCTCACGTCACGATCGCCGACAACGCGGAGATTCTGAGTGTTCTTCTTAAACGGGCAGTCCTTGGCCTTGCTGCAACGCGGAGCGAAGCGGCAACCCTCAATCTTGTTCTTGAGGCTCGGGGGAGCGCCTTCAATAGCCACCGGGTGGCGGCCACGCTGGCTTGCCTCGGTACTGAGCATGGCGCCCATGAGTGCCTGCGTGTACGGATGGCGCGGGTCCTTCACGACCTGTTCCGCAGTGCCCTTTTCCACGAATTCGCCGGCGTACATAATTGCAATGTTGTCTGCAACGTGGTACAGGAGCGGGAGTTCGTGGGTAATGAAGATCATCGTGCTGAAGATACCCTTGTCAAGAAGATCGAAAATCATCTTGATCACTTCCTTCTGGGTCGAAACGTCCAGGGCGGAAGTCGGTTCGTCGGCAATCACCATCTGCGGGTTGAGCAAGGTGGAAATACCGATAACGGAACGCTGGCGTTCACCGGCGGTCAGCTGGATGGGGTAAGAATCGAGCACGCGCTTCGTGTCCATTCCGAACAGGTCGAAACGTTCACAGAGGCGGTCGTAAATTTCCTTGTGGTCGAGTTTCTTGCCGGGCTGCTGGTGAGCGGCAATCACGTCGGCGGCGATGTCCTTGATCTTGCGGACCGGGTTCAGGGCGTTGAACGCACCCTGCGGAATCATCGAGACCTTCTGGGCCAAGACGTTCGCACGGACGTCTTCCACCTTGCGGTTCATGAGCGATTCCATCTTGGTGCCGTTCCACACGCGCACGTCGCTCTTGCCTTCGGGGTAGAGCGGCGGGATGCACATGCCCATAAGGCCAGACACGAGAGTCGACTTACCGCATCCGGATTCGCCCGCGATGCCGAGGATTTCGCCCTGCTTCATGGAGAAGCTCACGTTCGTCACGGCATGGGTCTTATCGCCGAAGCGGCCCAAGTAATACAGGCTGAGGTTATCTACTTCAAAAACATTTTCTGCCATTTCGTTACCTCTTACTTGCGGAGCCTGGGGTTAAACACGCCTTCCATCGAAGTATTGATGAGGTAGAGCGCGAAAACCGTGAGAGTAATAATGATGGTCGCCGGGAGGAACGCAATCCAGATACCGCCGGAAAGCGCACCGTTGTCCTTCGCCTGGTTCAGAATGATACCGAGGGAAGTGGAATCCAGAGGACCGAGGCCAATCATGGAGATGGAGGCTTCGGAAAGGATACCCGAGGACACCTGCATGATGAACACCATGAACACGTACGAAAGCAGGTACGGGAGCACATGCTTCAGCACGATGGTGAGCGTCGATGCACCGTTGATGCGGGCGAGCGCGATGTGGTCGCGGCTACGCAGGGAGGATGCCTGCGCACGCACGGCACGGGCAGACCAGCTCCAGGCGGTAAGGCCGATGATAAGGCCAATCAGCGTGAGCGAACGGCCATCCTTCACGGCAGAGCTGATGAGCACGAGAATCACGAACTGCGGAATCACGATAAAGATATTCGTGAGCATGTTCAGGACTTCGTCAATCCAGCCGCCACGGAAACCGCCGAACAGGCCGACAAGCACACCAATAGTCGTAGCGATGACACCGGCAACCAGGCCCACATAGAGCGAGGAGCGGAGACCCGCAATCAGGAGCGACACGTAGTCACGGCCGAGGTGGTCGGTACCGAGCAGGTGGTCTGCGCTGGAACCGGCGTAGGGGCCAGCCATCATGTCGCGAGCGTTGATGTCAACGTGATAGAAGAGAGGTCCAAAGAGCGCAATCAAAAGCGACAGCACAAAGATGGACACGCCGATTACGAACATCGGGGACTTGAGAAGATTTCTAAGAAGTTTACCCATGATTACTTACCTCCCATCTGGAGACCGGCCTTGACGCGCGGGTCAAAGATTGCAATCAAAACGTCGACCGCGAAGTTAGCGACGAGCACGCAGGTCGAAATCATGAGCGTGCAGCCCTGAATCGTGGCGTAGTCGTTCTGCTGGATGGCGGTGAGCATCGCCATACCGAGGCCGGGGTAAGAGAAGATCATTTCGGTAATGAGGGCGCCGCCCACCATCGCACCGAGGCTCTGGGCAAGGCCAGTGAGCTGCGGGAGCATGGCGTTACGGAACACGTAGCTGATAATCTTGCCTTCACGGAGGCCCAGCCACTTCGCGTACTTCATGTAGTCGGTACCGAGTTCGTAGATGGACATGGAACGCATACCGGTCGCCTGGCCCGAAAGAAGAATCGGGAACACAGAGAAGAACGGGAGCACGTAGTAGTACCCGACGCTCTTGATGTTGTTCCAGGTGAAGGTAAGTTCCGGAATATCCGGGCTGTAGGCGCCCATGGCCGGGAACCAGCCGAGCGTAATGGAGAAGAGCGCCACCAGGAGCATACCGAACACGAAGAACGGCACGCCGTTGAGGAACATGGCGCACGGGAAGAACACCTTGTCGAAGATGCCGCGCTTGTATGCAGCGAAAGCACCGAGGAGGTTACCGACAATCCAGCCGAGGATAATGGTCGGGGCCTGGATAGCGAGGGTCCACGGGAGGGATTCCTTGATAATATCGGTAACCGGCTTCGGGTACTGGCTGTAAGAAAGGCCGAGGTCACCCTTGAAGACATTCTTGATATAGACCAGGAACTGGGAAATGCCCGAGGCGAGTTTCGGGTCGGTCTTGAGAACGACCTGATCAACCATGACCGTATCCTGATGCTCGGCCTGGACCTGCTCCATGACGGCGACAGTCTCGACCTTCGCGACCTTCTTCTTGGTCTTCGGGTCCTTCTCCATCACGGGCTTGCCCTTCGCGTCGAGAACCGGCTTCTCTTCGAATACCGGATTGCCCTGTTCGTCAACCTTCTGGCGTTCGACCATGACCGGGTTGCCCTCGGCATCGACGTCCTTGACCACCCTGAACACGGGCTTGCCACTTTCATCGAGCTTGGGGACCTTCACTGTCTTGACCTGGCCGTTCTCGTCGACCTCAGGTTCATAGACAACGTTGCCTTGATCGTCAAGTTCGGCCATGCCGAATGCCTTGAGCAAGGTTTCCTTCTTGAGCTTGGCCTGCTCCGGAGAGAGCCCCTGGGCGGCCTTACCCATGATGATATCGACGGGGTTGTTTTCACCCATGCGCGGCAGGGTGAAGTTGATTGCAACCGCTACGACAAACGTCAGAAGGTACCAGAATGCCTTCTGCAGGACATAGCGTAGCATAGGATACTGTTTAAGCATTTATAGTCCTTTTATTCCTTTGAATTACTTGAGCTTCAGGTTCCAGAGGACCTTCGTGCCAGAAGCGATCCACGGCAGCTGGGCCGGGGCGTAGGCGTTTTCTGCAGAGGGCCAGTTGGTCCAGACCTTGTCGCTGAACTCGTAGTACTGTTCCGGGAGGTAAGCGAGCGGAATCGCCGGCTGGTCTTCCATGAAGATCTTGTTGAGTTCGCGGTAGGCTTCAGCCTTCTTGGCTTCGTCGGTCATGAGCGGGATTTCGGCGAGGAGCTTGTCCACTTCGGGGCGGAATTCCTTGGTGCCCGGCTGGTTGTAACGGCCGATGTTGGTGCCGGCCCAGTCGCCGAGCTTCTGCCAGTCGCGGCTAGACATGACTTCGTTGAAGCGGCTCCACGGGAGAGACGGAGACACGTCTGCAGTCGGCTTGTGCATGATGAGGTCGAAGTTGCCGGTGCCCATGGCAGGCCAGTACTGACCGCCATCCACGAAGCCTTCACGAACGTCGATACCGGCCTTGCGCATGCCTTCGACAGCGATGTTCACGATGGATTCCCAGTCGGTCCAGCCGGCCGGAGAGGTAATGAAGAGGGTCGGGATCTTTTCGCCCTTGGCGTTTTCCATGTGGTCGAGAGAACCGTCGTCCTTGAACACGGACTTGTAGCCGGCTTCGGTAAGCATGGCCTTCACAGTCTTGAGACGTTCGGCCTCGTCAACGATGTCGAGCTTCACGCCGACCTTCTGGTCTTCGGCGTTGATGTACTTGCCTTCGAGGTTCGTCGGCATGATGAGGCCCGGCTGCAGCTGAGAGGTGTAACCGGAGAGAGCGAACTGACGGATAGCGTTGTAGTCGATGGCCGTAGCGAGGGCACGACGGAAACGCTTGTCGTTGAGGGGTTCCTTCATGGTGTTGATCATGAGCATCGGCATAGCGCCCGGAGTGAAGTACGGAGCATCGTTCAACCAGGTATGCACGCCGGCGCTCTTGAGGTCGCCAATACGCGGAATGAAGGACATGGAAGCATCGAGTTCACCCTTGCGGAGAGCGATGGTGTTGTGCTCGTTGCTCTTGTAAATCGGGTGGACAATGAACTTCGGAGCCGGGAGCTTGCCCTCGTGGAGAGCGGCGTTGCCCCAGTAGTCGTCACGACGTTCGAGGATAATCTTGTTCGCGGAGTAGTCCTTGATGGTGTACGGGCCAGAAACGACCGGGTTCTTGTCCATCATGAGCTTCTTCACTTCGTCGAGACCCTTTTCGGCAACGAGCGGTTCAAACACGTGAGCCGGCACGATGCGGATGGCCTGGAGGAGGTCCATCACAGAAAGCGGGTTGTTGCGCTTGTCCTTGGCAACGATGAAGGAAATGCGTTCAGCAACGGGAGCGTCCGCCGCTGCCGGTTCGGCCTTGAGGGTATCCACATGGATTGCGGAAATCTGTTCGGTGGTGTTGATGGAACCGTTCGTGAAGATGAACTTCACGTCGTTGGAGTTCACCTGCTTGCCGTCGCTCCACTTGGCGGCGGGGTTCAGGTCAATCACGATGCTGTCGTTGTTGGAAAGTTCCGGAACCAGCGTGCCAAGAAGGGCTTCGATCTGACCGTTCAGGGTGTTGTAGGTGACGAGCGGTTCGTACACCAGGTTGAAGCGGCCACCCACCGGCCATGCAGCCATCCAGCTTTCGGCGAGCGGGTTGAACGTAGCGGGGGCACCCCACTGCTGGCCAGACAAGTAAAGCGTCTGCTGACGGGGCAGGGCGCCTTCGGCGGCCTGCTGCTCGCTGCTGCTATCACACCCGAAAAGGGCACCTGCTGCCGAAACAACGGCCACAGTCTTGACAATCGATTTAATTCCGATCATGTGTATCCTCTTATTGTAAGCCTATTTACGACTTTTGATGAAATTCGGATTCTAATATAGATTTAAACGTATTGTTTGTTGCCTCCCCGACCTAAAAATTACGTTTACAAGGCGACACAGGGGCCGGTCCAGGGCACAAGTTAGAACCACCGCACAGGCTATCCACAATTCTTTAACAACATGAATGTTTACAGGAATTTACAAACCAGACGGAAGGCGGTTTTCGCGCCTAAAAAGCCCGGCAGTCTATAAACCCGCCACAGGTTCCCGACAGTGAATTGCAGACAAAGTAATCAAGTTATCGGCACACGCGAACAGATTACATACAAAAGAAGCGTCCCCTGATAGGGACGCCTCTTTCAGTAATTCTAATGGTTTAGATTACTTTTTGCAAGCCTTCTTGCAGCCGCACTTCTTGGCGGGAGCGGCCTTGCAAGCCTTGCGCGGGTCACCGGCATAGACAGCAGCCTTGCCGAGTTCTTCTTCGATGCGGAGCAAGCGGTTGTACTTGCAAACGCGGTCCGTACGGGAGAGAGAACCGGTCTTGATCTGGCCAGCGGCAGTACCGACGGCGAGGTCAGCAATGAAGGTGTCTTCGGTTTCGCCAGAGCGGTGAGAAACGATCGGGGCATAGCCTTCGTTCTGAGCGCGCTTGATGGCGGCGAGAGTTTCGGACACAGAACCCACCTGGTTCACCTTGATGAGGATAGCGTTGGCGATGCCAGCCTTGATGCCTTCGTCGAAGATGGTCGGGTTGGTAACGAACAGGTCGTCACCCACGAGGTTGATCTTGCCGCCGAGCTTGTCGGTCATGACCTTCCAGCCAGCCCAGTCAGCTTCGTCGAGGCCGTCTTCAATGGAGAAGATGGAGTACTTGTCGATGAGCTTTTCGTAGAGCTTCACCATGTCGGCAGACTTGACAGTCTTCTTGGTGCTCTTCTTGAAGGTGTAGGTTTCCGGCTTGCCAGCCTTGGTGTTCTTGTCGCAGAATTCAGAGGAAGCAACGTCAAGAGCGATCTTGATGTCAGTGCCGAACTTGTAACCGGCATTGGTGGTTGCAGCCTTGAGGGCGTCGAGAGCCTTTTCGAGGGTCATCACGCCAGTGATTTCGTAACCGAACTTGTTCTTGGCGGGCTTGATGCTGACGCCAGGAGCGAAGCCACCTTCGTCACCGACGGTCGTGTCGAAGCCACCCTTCTTCAGCACAGCCTTGAGGGCGTGGAAGATTTCGGTGACCATCTGGAGGCCCTTGGAGAAGGTCTTTGCGCCAACCGGAGCAATCATGAATTCCTGGAAGTCGATCGGAGCGGAGGAGTGAGCACCGCCGTTGATCACGTTGCACATCGGGCAGGGGAGCGTGAGCTTCTTGGTGCCATGGAGCTTGGCGATGTACTGGTAGAGAGGCATCTTGGCGTCGTTAGCAGCGGCGCAGCAAACAGCCATGGAAACGCCGAGGATAGCGTTTGCACCGAGCTTGTTCTTGAGCATGCGGTTGCCGTCGAGAGCGATCATGGCGTCGTCGACTTCGGTCTGCTTGGCCGGGTCCATGCCGATGATCTTCTTCGCGATCTTGGTGTTCACGTTCTTCACAGCAGTGAGCGTGCCCTTGCCGCAGTAGGTCTTCTTGTCGCCGTCGCGGAGTTCGCAAGCTTCGCGTTCGCCGGTAGAAGCACCGCTCGGGACAGCAGCGTGACCCTTCACGCCGTTTTCGAGGGTAACATCAACTTCGAGAGTGGGATTGCCGCGAGAATCGAGGATCTGGCGGGCAACAACGGATTTGATTTTAGAAGCCATTTTTTAGCCTTTTGGTTTAGTGTGAAAATTTAACGGGGAATAATATAGAAAAACTGGTTAATGGTTTGCAGTCGATGGTTAAGAAAATGTGGGCAAAAAAGGGGGCGGGTTTTCGCCCCTACATCACCCAGCCGTCACGGCGCTTTACAACTTCCCATTTCCCCGAACGCTTGGACAAGTAGTAATGGCTTAGGAAGTTAAAACTTTCCATGACGTCCAGTTTCACCATATCGTGAGCCTTGTTAAAGACGGCATTATCCATAATCGGGAACGAATTGAAATGATAGTAGTCGTCCCCGTGATGAGGAAACACATCTATAAATGGGAACCAGAAGGGGTATTTATTCGGCTTGATCGTATATCGCTCTTGCCTGCTCTCATGGACATTCGCCTTCATAAAAACGTTCAATAGGGTATTGTATTCTTTATTCAGAACAAGAATCCGCTGTCCCGTCGGCGCTTTTTCCATGCAGGCAGAATTCTTTTTTTTCCATTCTTCCTGTTCTATCCAATACATACGAAACTTCTCCAGCTCTTTCATATCAATGCCCTCAATATCAACATACCGCACCTGCAGCGTCTGGACAAAATAAGCGCGATTATAGCTGCTGCTAGAATCCTCTTTCAAATGTTTCAGGGCTTCATCAAACGGAATCGGCCGGGTTTTCGCATCTTTGATACTATCGGCTCCATCGAAAAGTTTCCGCCAGAAATCCGGATCTTCTTTCCATTTTTTTATAAAATCAGCAATGTCAATTGGATCAATAGGTTTAGCATTCTTTCTTGTTTCATTTAAAGTATCCTCATGAATGTCGCGCTCTTCCCTATCGAGAATATCACGATACTTACGTTTAGCTTCGAACTCTAGCACAACTTCATAGATGTCACGTAAATCGGCCGCCAACGAATCATCGGCCGGAACCGTAGCACAGATAGAATCCGTAGAAAGTTTCCACCTCGCAAAGAAGTGATTCCTGTAATCGTCCATGGAATCGCGCAGCAGCGTATCACCCGTCGCCTGGAACTGCTCGTAGAATTTATACGCACGCGTAAGGACCGTGTCCAATGGCAGTCCTTTTAACTCTTCAAAGCGTTTCGCCTTTCGCATTTCATCTTCATTGGACTGCGAGCACCCGCCAAGGAACATCGCCATCAATAGAACCGGCAGCCAACACAATTTCAAAAGTTTCATACAGCAATCCCTGATTATCAAACAAACTAGAAAGCATCTACAGGCTAAACATACAGCGATAAGGGAATTACTTCCTCACGAACCGCAACCCCGCCCAGATGGTGTGGAGGTTGAACATGCTGTATTCCTTTTCCGATTCGACCGGATTTTCAAACGCGGCGGTCAAGGCGACACCCATGTTCCACCTCTCGTTAAAGGCCCACGTGTGACCGACATCGAAGACGATGCTCTGGGTCAACGTTGAAATTTCCATAGCACCGTGATTACGGTCCCTTACGGCGTTCTTTTCCTCATCTACCTGGGTTTCGATAATGGAGAAGCCGAACGACGCGCCGGCATGGAATCCCGTCAGGGGCGATTCCTTTTTAGCAAAGGGGTAGAACGTAAAGCCGCCACCAAGGAACAGTCGCGTTGAAAGGGAATGGAGTTCACTGTAACGAATATACTCCTCATGCTCGACCCAATGATTGTGGAATGCATAGCCATCATCGTCGCCAGTGTATTCCACGGGCTCCTTCACCACATAACAGTCAAAATTATGGAACCCTTCGGTGTAAGTCCCCTGAATGACGCCAAATACGGCCAGCTTTTCCCAACCATAGCCTACCTTCAGGTCAAGCACGGGGCCATAGCCCACGTACTCCACCTTGTCGCGTGGCGCATATTCCCCGCTGGGACCCGTATCCTCGCAACCCTCAATGCCGAGGCATTCCCCCACATGGTCATCGGCCTGCTGCAACCTGCGGGGGCGTTCCTGCTCAACATAGTCCGCCTTGGCAATGCCCAAGGAGCCCTCCAGATAAAGCCCTTCGGCCGAAGCGCCCGCCGCAACAACACAAGCCGCCAAGATGCAATTCTTAAAAACGTTTCCCATAAATCCTCCTCATGCAATACAAGTAAAGTAGCACCATTGTAGTCTGTATTTCGCAGGCTTAATGCAAAAATGCGTCCTATTCCTTGTTCCGGATGCAGCGCACGTAGCGGTACGCCTTCTTCCATGCCGGGAGCTGCAGGTCAAATATATCGAAGTTGTACAGGTCAAAACCGAAACGATAGGCGTGGTTCACGCTTTCCTCGGTAGACGACCAGAACCCGACAGTGCTATCGGAGAACGACTCTACCGTCGGGTCGTAGATGCCCGACACAAGAATGCGGAATCCGGAAAGGTCAGACCCTATGGTGATATCGTCACGCTTGCTGTCTTCGGGTTTCGCCATCAGGCTTATATACACAGGTTCGCTTCCATTGTGCTTGTCGACGTAGGCCTCCAGCGTCAACCAATCCTTCTGGGTCGGGACAGTCCAGCCTTCCGGGCATATCCCCGGCGACAGCGGGAAGTTCCCCTTGCACATCCAGCCCGGGCCACATTCATTCTCGGCGCGGCCCATCGCCTGGGCATACGTGTACAGCCGCCCGAACTTTTCGCAATTGGCGAGACTGTCCCTGATGCACGCGGACCCGGGAACATCGTAATTCAGGTTCTCCCCCATCCAGGTCTGCGTCCCGATTGTCACCGTGCAATACGTGTGACCGTCGCGGGCATCCACCAGCGCCCCGCATTCACGCTCGTACGTGAGGGTGGAATCGCCTGAATCCACAGAACTGGAGGAACTTTCGGGCCGTTCCGCAGGAGCGCTGGAACTGCTGGATGCCTGCGGATTGGATTCGGAAGAAGCAACACTGCTCGAGGAAACGCCCGGCTTTTCGCCAGAAGAGGACTGAACCTTCTCGCTGGAAGAGGAACGCTCGACACCGCTCGAAAAATCCCGCGCAGAACATGACGAGGGAATCAACGAGCTTGATGAAGAACGCCCGGAACCCGAAGTGTCCGAAAGCGCCTCGCTCGAAGAATACGTATCGTCTGCGTAGGGATTGTCCAGGACGGCGGTCGTAGAACCATCATCGCTACAGGCAAGCAGGAACGCACAGCAGGCGCAACCGAGAATTACAGATAAACTTTTCATGCCACTCAATATAACAAATTAGAACCTGATCGTGACATCCAGGCGCTTGGTATCCCTCGTTACGGCTATGTAGATTACACTATAGCTCGTAAACCCGACAAACCCTGCAAGCGTTATCCAGCCCACGTCCTTCCAGTCGTACGGCTTGTCCATCGCATACGCAATCGGGAATTCGGCAATCATCGCCGCTAGAGCCGTGAAGGCCCCACCCATAATGCCGCCATACAATCCCCAAAGCAAATCCATCTTCTCGTCCTTGTACATGTGGATTGACTTCACGGAATTTATCTGGTCCCCCAGTTGCATGTTTATCCAGCCCCTCCACTGGTCTCTAGACAAGTCCCTAGGCATCCCATCCTTGACGTAGGTGTCCCCGACATCGCTCGCCATTATAGGCTTATCGCCAGCATCAAGGAACTCGATGCGGCATTCCGGGTCAGAATCAGCCGATGACCAGCATCTATAAAAGTCAACAACGGTCTCTATAGGGTATCTCGCAACCCCTTCCGCATTCCAATACCACAACAGGGACGCCCTGGAAGACGTGTCCATATTCAGGAACGCTTCACGCGACGCTTTGAAAGCGTACTTGCGGATTTCAACTTCCTTGCCGTCGATGACTGCCGTATCAAGGACAGGTTCCGGCCTGCGGGTTGCCAATTCGGGATTGTGTCCGAACTGCCCCTCGACAAGGTTTGTGTCCGGCATAATCTCGGCCGCCGCCGGCAAGGGGAACAACAAGGCGCAGACGACTATGTATAAACTAAATCTCAATGCTCTTTCCCTTTAGGTAACACCCTAAATGTAATTCATTTTCAACGGGAAAGGACACCCCGTGATCAACCTGTCGATAACAGGAAAAAACACGGGGACAAAGTGCTTCTACAAACCGTTTAAAAACTAAATAACAAACTGTTGCGTGAGCCAAAAGCAAGTGAGCATACGGAGGTTCAGCACCCGAAACGACGAACGAGCGGTCGCTCGTGAGCCAAAAGCGACTCGTATCAACGAGTCGCGATGGCGAAAGCACTTTGACCACTTAGCGCTTTAGCGCTTATGTGGGCATGGTCCCCCTTGCGGGGAGAGTGAGCATACGGAGGTTCAGCGCCCGAAACGACGAACGAGCGGTCGCTCGTGAGCCAAAAGCGACTCGTATCAACGAGCCGCGATGGCGAGAGCGAGTGAGAAACAGGAAGTTCTCTATCTGAAATGACGAACGAGCGGTCGCTTTAGGAAACCCGCAGGGACTAACAGTCACAAGGGTTTCCTCCCGGTATAAACATTCCTGCTCGCGAAAAAGAAACAAACTATTTTCTGCCGGAGCACTCTCTTGTGTTTCTTTGCGTAGATGAGGACCTTGCAAAGCGAACACTGGAACGAAGTGATTGTGTGAGCGTGCAAGGCCGTCATCGTAGCAAACATTATAAAAACCATAGATCCTATCGCACTATCGCTACGCTCCAGGGCTCCAGGATGACAATACAGAAAAGGCTCGCTTTGTAAGCGAGCCTCTCTCTAGGATAATTCTGTGCTAAGGCAAGAATTAGAAACGGAAGTGGGCGAAAGCCTTGTTGGCTTCGGCCATCTTGTGCGTATCGTTCTTCTTGCGGACAGCGTTGCCTTCACCGTTCTTGGCAGCAACGAGTTCGGCAGCAAGGCGGTCGGCCATGTTGGGTTCGTTGCGGTTGCGGGCGGCTTCGAGGAGCCAGCGGAGGGCGAGAGCCTTGGCGCGGTCCGGAGCGACTTCCATAGGAACCTGGTAGTTCGCACCACCGACGCGGCGGGACTTGACTTCGACGCGCGGCTTGATGTTTTCGAGGCAGAGTTCGAACTTCTCGAGAGCGGTTTCCTTGCCTTCGAGCTTCTTGTCGAGTTCATCGAGGGCGGTGTAAACGATCTGTTCGGCGATGGTCTTCTTGCCCTGCTTGAGCACGACACCGACGAGTTCGGTCACGAGAGTGGACTTGAAACGCGGATCCGGGAGGATGGAGCGATGGAGAGCCTTTCTTCTTCTAGACATATTCTACTTCCTTACTTCTTTGCCGGAGCGGCGCCTTTCTTCTTAACACCATACTTGGAACGACCGTTCTGGCGACCGTTAACGGCCTGGGTATCCAGGGCGCCACGGATGATGTGGTAACGAACACCCGGAACATCCTTCACACGGCCACCGCGGATGAGCACGATGGAGTGTTCCTGGAGGTTGTGTCCTTCGCCGGGGATGTAAGCCGTAACTTCCATCTTGTTGGAAAGACGCACACGGGCAATCTTACGAAGAGCAGAGTTCGGCTTCTTCGGAGTGCTGGTGTAGACACGGGTGCAAACGCCACGCTTCTGCGGGCAGGACTTCAAGGCCACGGAAGCGGTCTTGTTGCTGATCTGTTCACGTCCGTTGCGGACGAGCTGTTGAATAGTAGGCACTATTAATCTCCTAGATTTTGGAGTGCAAATATAGTTTTTTTTCCAAAGTTTTCAAGTACATGGCCAAAATTAGTCCACATCTTCTTCGTCAGAGGATCCCATATCGAAATCCTGCATCTGGATTCCGGTATCGGAGGAACTGTATTCGGCCTGTACGTTCTGCAAACGCCGGCGTTCTTCCATTTCGGCATCGGCATCGATCACCTGGACGTTCCTCAGGTGGCGGGCACCGGTACCGCACGGAATGAGACGGCCCATGATCACGTTCTCCTTGAGGCCCAGGAGCGGGTCAACCTGCCCTTCGATAGAAGCGCGGGTAAGGATCTTGGTGGTTTCCTGGAACGAGCAGGCAGAGATGAAGCTGTCTGTCGCGAGGGAAGCCTTCGTGATACCCAGGAGCATCGGCGTGTATTCTGCAGGCTGCTTGCCCAGCGCGCGCAAACGGTCGTTTTCGGCGCGGAGACGAGCCTTGGAAATTTCCTCGCCCGGAAGCAGGTCGGAATCACCGGAAGCGGTAATGCGGACCTTGCGCATCATCTGGCGGACGATACATTCGATGTGCTTATCTGCGATAGCCACACCCTGCAGACGGTAAACCGCCTGGATTTCGTTCACCAAGTGACGCTGCACTTCTTCAGGACCGAGGATATCGAGGATGTCGTGCGGATCGGCGCTACCTTCGCTAATCTTCTGGCCAGCGCGGACGCGGTCACCCTCGTTAACAGCCAAGTGGACACCGCGGGGAACCAGCACTTTCCTTTCCTCGGTATCGCTCTTGATGATAACTTCCTGGTTGTTGCGAACTTCGTTACCCATAGAGACGAGACCGTCCATCGGGGCAAGTACCGCAGTGTTCTTCGGCTTGCGGGCTTCGAAGAGTTCGGCCACGCGCGGAAGACCACCGGTAATGTCGCGGGTCTTACCTGCGGCACGCGGGAGTTTCGCAACCGTAGAACCGACAGCCACCATGTCGCCGTCCTTAACCGTAAGGATGGCGCCATCCGGAAGCATGGAGTTACCGACCTTGTTGCCGGAAGCGTCGAGGACGGTGATAGCCGGACGGAGCTGCTTTGCGCTGCCACCGTGCTTTTCGCTAATCACGACCCACGTTTCGACGTCGGTGTTCTCGTCGCGTTCTACGCGGAATGTCTTGTTTTCAACGAGGTCGACAAGCTTCACCTTACCGGCCACGTTGGTGATAATCGGGCTGTTGTACGGATCCCATTCGAACATCACCTGGTCCTTCTTGACCTGGGCGTTGTTCTCGACGAACATGATTGCGCCATACGGGATCTGGTAACGACCCTTGTTAATACCTGTTGTGTCGTAAATGACGAGTTCCGCCATACGGCTCGTAACGACCTTCTGGCCCTCGTGTTCGACAGTAACGAGCTGTTCGAGTTCCACGCGGCCGTCCACGATAGCCTTCTTGTTGTTCTCGACAGTCAAGCGAGAAGAAGCACCACCGATGTGGAAGGTACGGAGGGTAAGCTGCGTACCCGGTTCACCGATGGACTGGGCTGCAAGCACGCCGACTGCTTCGCCGAGGTCGACGGGGCGACCGGACGCCAGCATACGGCCGTAGCACTTGGAGCACACGCCGGTGCGGGAATCGCAAGTGAGCACGGAACGCATCTTGATGTGTTCGAGACCGGTTGCGGAAATCTTCGGGAGGTCACGTTCGGTGACGAGTTCGCCAGCCTTCACGATCACTTCGCCCGTAACCGGGTGCTTGATATCTTCGACGGGGGCGCGACCGAGCAAGCGTTCTTCCAGCGGGATCACGGTATCGTCGCCGTCCTTGAAGGCGGAAACTTCGATGCCGTTGGTGGTACCGCAGTCAGCTTCGGTCACGACGAGGTCCTGGCCCACGTCCACGAGACGACGGGTAAGGTAACCAGCGTCAGCCGTCTTAAGGGCGGTATCGGCAAGACCCTTACGGGCACCGTGAGACGAGATGAAGTATTCCATCACGTTAAGGCCTTCACGGAAGCAGGACTTAATCGGGTTCTCGATAACTTCCTGACCGCCGAGCTGCTTGATAGGCTTCTGCATCAGGCCACGCATACCGGACAGCTGCATAATCTGCTGGCGGCTACCACGAGCACCAGAGTCAGCCATCATGTACACCGGGTTGAAGCCGTCGCGGTCGTGGGAAAGCAAATCCCACTGCTTGGCAGCAACGTCGCTAGTGGTCTTGGACCACACGTCAATAATCTGGTTGTAACGTTCACCGTCGGTAATCACGCCGTCTTCGTAGAGGCTGCGGATTTCGTTCACCTTCTGGGTGGCGGCATCGAGCATGGCCTGCTTCTCTTCCGGAATCACCATTTCGGCGATAGCCACGGAGGAACCGGCGCGGGTTGCCCACTTGTAACCGTTGGCCTTGAGGTTGTCGAGGTATTCGACAGTCACGCGGTTGCCGGTACGGCGGTACAGGTCGTCGATGGACTTCGCGATGACCTTCTTGCCGAAGGTTTCGTTCGCGTAGCCGAGTTCGTTCGGAACGAACTCGTTGAAGATGATGCGACCGATGGTCGTCTTGATAACGTTCGGTTCCTTGAGGGTAAGGAACTTGACCTTTTCGCCGGCCTTGACATTTTCCTCGATATTGCCGTTGTCGTCAGCGATTTCGCGGACGCACACGCAATCCTTCTCGAGGGCGCCCATGTAGATCTTGCGGCCCGCGGGGAGCTTCAGGTACACGGTAGCGTTCAGGTCGACAACCTCGTTCTCGTAGGCGCGGATGGCTTCGGCAGCATCGAAGAAATGCATGCCTTCGCCCTTGCGGCCCGGACGCGGCTTGGTCAGGTAGTAGAGCCCAAGCACGATGTCCTGGCCCGGCACGGCAATCGGCTGGCCGGAAGCGGGGTGCAGGATGTTGTTCGAGGACAGCATGAGCACGCGGCATTCGAGCTGGGTTTCGAAAGAAAGCGGGAGGTGCACGGCCATCTGGTCACCGTCGAAGTCCGCGTTGAATGCGGTACAGACGAGCGGGTGGAGGCGGATGGCGTTACCTTCGATAAGCTTCGGGTAGAACGCCTGGATACCCAAGCGGTGAAGCGTCGGGGCGCGGTTCAGCATTACCGGGTGGTCCTCGATAATCTCTTCGAGGATGTCCCACACTTCGGGGCGTTCGGCGTCGACGTACTTCTTCGCGGACTTGAGGGTATAGACGATGCCGTCTTCTTCCAGGCGCTGGATGATGAACGGCTTGTAAAGTTCGAGGGCCATGCGCTTCGGGAGACCGCACTGGTGCATCTGGAGTTCCGGGCCCACCACAATGACGGAACGGCCGGAGTAGTCCACACGCTTACCGAGGAGGTTCATACGGAAACGACCCTGCTTGCCCTTCAGGAGCTCAGCGAGGCTCTTCATCGGGCGTGCGCCACCTGCACGGGCACTGCGGCGACCGCTGTCGAACAGCTGGTCCACGGCCTCTTGCAGCATGCGCTTTTCGTTGCAGAGAATAACGTTAGGGGCACGGATGTCAATCAACTTCTTCAAGCGGTTGTTGCGGTTGATGACACGGCGGTAGAGTTCGTTCAGGTCGGAGGTCGCAAAGCGGCCGCCTTCGAGCGGAACGAGCGGGCGCAGGTCGGGCGGAATCACCGGAAGCACGTCGAGAATCATCCAGGAAGGCTGGTTCGCGAGAAGGCGGGCTTCGTTCGGGTATTCGGTGCGGAAAGCCTCGTAGGCATCGGCAAGGACGAAGTCATCGTGCTTGGATTCATAATCGGCCTTGAATTCGGCAACCGCTTCGGCGAGACCCTTGAGCCAAGCCTTGCCCGTATCGCGGTCGGCACTGCCCTTCGGGTTGTTGTAGTAGCTGCGGAAGCTTTCCATCTGGGACTTGCGGAAGGCATCAACAATCTTGAGATGCTTGATGGCTTCGTCCACCTTGGTCCTGGAATTGCTACGGGCCTGGTCGCGGAGCCTCTTGGAAAGTTCGGTAAGGTCGAGACGGTCGAGCAACAGCTTGATGGCGGAGGCACCCATGCGGGCGTCGAACTTACGGCCTTCGGCGACGAGGTCCTGGTAAGTCGTTTCGTCGATGAGCTGGTTCTCTTCGAGTTCGGCGTCGCCCTTGTCGATAACGACATAGCGTTCGTAGTAGATAACCTGTTCGAGGTCCTTGGTGTTGAGGCCGAGGAGGGCGCCAATCACGCACGGCTGGTTACGGACGAACCAGGTGTGTGCGAGAGGAATGGCGAGTTCGATGTGGCCCATACGTTCACGACGGACGCGGGAGTGAGTCACTTCGACGCCGCAGCGGTCGCAGATCACGCCCTTGTAGCGGGCGCGCTTGAACTTACCGCAGTTGCATTCCCAGTTCTTGACAGGTCCGAAGATCTTTTCGCAGAAAAGACCATCGCGTTCCGGCTTGTACGTACGATAGTTGATCGTTTCCGGCTTCGTGACTTCGCCGAAAGACCAGTAACGGATAAGGTCCGGTGCGGCGAGATGAATCGAAATATCGCCGGCGTTGTCTTGTACTTCCATCATTTCTTCGGACATATTACTTATCTCCAATGGTCTCGATGTCAAGACCCAAAGAATGAACTTCGCGAATCATAACGTTGAAGGATTCGGGGATACCCGGCTTCGGGGTGTTCTTGCCATGGACAATGGCGTCGTACACCATGGAACGGCCCTGCACATCGTCGGACTTGACGGTGAGGAGTTCCTGCAGCGTGTAAGCGGCACCGTAGGCTTCCATGGCCCACACTTCCATTTCACCGAAGCGCTGGCCACCGAACTGGCTCTTACCACCGAGCGGCTGCTGCGTCACGAGGGCGTAGCTACCGATAGAACGGGCGTGGATCTTGTCGTCCACCAAATGACCGAGCTTGAGGTAGTACATGTAGCCGATGGTGACCGGATTCAGGAATGCTTCGCCGGTACGGCCGTCATAGAGCTTGGCCTTACCGATAATCTTGTCGTGTTCCGGGTCCATCTCGTAGTTCACGATCGGGTTCTTCTGGTAGGCCTTCTCGAGTTCCTTGCAGATGTCCTCGAACTTGGCGCCGTCAAACACCGGCGTAGAAACCTTGAAACCGAGGGTCTTTGCAGCCCAGCCCAGGTGAACTTCAAGCACCTGACCGATGTTCATACGGGAAGGCACGCCCATCGGGTTCAGAAGAATCTGGAGCGGACGACCGTCTTCGGTGAACGGCATGTCTTCGACCGGAACAATCTTGGACACAACGCCCTTGTTACCGTGACGACCTGCCATCTTGTCACCGATGGAGAGGCAGCGCTTCTTCGCAATGTAGACCTTCACGTTCTTGAGAACGTTCGGCTTGAGTTCGTCGCCCTTCGTGACCTTGTCGATTTCCTTTTCCATGGTACGGGTAAGGGTATCGAGGTTGTCGCGTGCAACGAGCACGAGCGAGAGAACCCTTTCCTGGAGTTCGTCATCGCCAACGACGAAGGTGGACATCGGGGAAACCTTGGTCACGTCGATAGCGGCAAGGTTCTGTTCGGTGTAGGTCTGGCCTTCGCGGATAAGGAGTTCGTGCGTTTCGTTGTCCATCACCTTGCCGGCAGCCTTGCCACCGAGGAGTTCGAACAAGTGTTCGCGGCAGGATTCCTTAATCTTGTCGATCTGGCTCTGGAAGGTGACGCGGATGGACTCGATCTGTTCCTGGTCCTTTTCCTTGCTCTTCTTGTCGCTCTTATCCTTCTTGCTGAAGATACGGGTTTCGAGCACGACGCCCTTCATTCCCGGAGGAGCCTTGAGGGAGGAATCGCGCACGTCGCCGGCCTTCTCGCCGAAGATGGCGCGGAGCAGGCGTTCTTCCGGAGAAAGTTCGGTTTCGCCCTTCGGGGTGACCTTGCCGACGAGGATATCGTCCGGGCCGACTTCGGCACCGACGCGGATAACGCCGTTCTCGTCGAGGTTGCGGAGAGCGTCTTCACCGACGTTCGGAATTTCGCGGGTCAGTTCTTCCGGACCGCGCTTGGTTTCACGCACGTCGATTTCGTAGACTTCGATATGGATGGAGGTGAACGTGTCCTTGATGGCGAGTTCTTCGGAAATGATAACGGCGTCTTCGTAGTTGTAGCCGTTCCACGGGAGGAACCCGATAAGGATGTTCTTACCCAGGGCCAGTTCGCCGTGGTCGGTAGAAACGCCGTCGGCAAGCACGTCGCCAGCCTTGACGAAGTCGCCCACGTTCACGATAGGCTTCTGGTTCACGCAGGAATCCTGGTTAGAGCGCTCGAACTTGCGGAGCACGTACTCGTCGATAGGATCCTTGCCGAGGAATTCGTAGTTTTCGCCGAGGCCGGTGAGAGGCTCGAAGTTGCCGTTCACCATGTTGCCGCGCTTCACCGTAATGTTGCGGGCGTCGACAAACGTCACGAGGCCATCGTGCTTGGCACGCACGACCGTACCCGAGTCGAGGGCGGCGCGGCGTTCGAGGCCGGTACCCACCACGGGGGCTTCGGCGCGGAGCAGAGGCACTGCCTGGCGCTGCATGTTAGAACCCATCAACGCGCGGTTGGCGTCATCGTGTTCGAGGAACGGGATGAGGCCAGCAGCCACAGACACAATCTGCATCGGGGCAACGTCCATGAGGTCGATGCGTTCGACATCCTCGTCGCCGATTTCGATGCTGTCCTGACGGAGAACATGCGGGTATTCGCTCTTGTCGCGGACGATGACGTATTCTTCCTTGAAGCGGTTGTCGTCGGTGAGCTCGGTAGAAGCCGGAGCCACCTTGAAGGCGTCTTCTTCGTCGGCGGTGAGGAACGTGATAAAGTCAGAAACGACCTGGTCGATAGCGTCGCTGGCCTGCACATAGTCGGCCTTGCCGCTGAAATCGAACTGTTCGAAGCCGTTCTTGAAGTAGTGCTTGGAGCCATCGGCGTACTTGACCTCGAACACCTTGCCCACGAACATGTCGAACAGGTCGCGCTGGCGGTTGTCAAGGTTCATGCGGATGGAATCCTTTTCCTTGCTGGAAAGTTCCTGCTCGGTAAGGAAGTAGTGCGGGTCGTGCACGAAGGCCTTGAAGATGCCGAAATGCCACTTGGATTCGGGGAACTTCACGATGCCGCCCTGGGCATCCTTGAAGTTGATAAGGCCCACGATGCGGTACGGCGTCTCGATGAAGCCGAAGTGGTTCACGATGGCGTAAGATGCGAGCGAGTTGATAAGACCGATGTTCGGTCCTTCAGGGGTCTCGATCGGGCAGAGGCGGCCGTAGTGCGTGTAGTGAACGTCACGGACCTCGAAGCCTGCGCGTTCGCGGGAAAGGCCACCGGGACCGAGAGCGGAAAGACGACGCTTGTGCGTGAGTTCGGAAAGCGGGTTCATCTGGTCCATGAACTGCGAGAGCTGGCTGGAACCGAAGAACGCGTTCACGACAGAAGAAACCGTGCGGGTATTCACGAGGTCGCGCGGAGTGGTCTGTTCGTCGTCATTGTGGATGGAGAGGTTCTCGCGGATGACGCGAGACATGCGGGAAAGGCCCACAGAAATCTGGTTAGCGAGGAGTTCGCCCACAGAGCGGGTACGGCGGTTGCCCAAGTGGTCGATATCGTCCTTGGCGTAGCCGTCTTCGCCGTCGTAGAGGCCGACCATGTATTCGATAACGGCAAGGAAGTCCGCCTTGCTCATCGTCGTGCGGGTCAGTTCCGGAAGGGCGAGTTCCTTTTCCATGTTGAACTGTTCGCCGATTTCCTTCAGGAGGGCAATAATCTTCGGCGTGTACACCTTGGCGTTCAGGCGGTAACGGCCAACTTCGCCCAGATCGTACTTGCGGGGGTCATCCAGGAACAGGTTGTTGAAGAAGTCTTCAGCAACGGTCATGTTCGGGGAATCGTCCTGCTGCTGGTGCGTCACGGAGTAGATAAGGCGGAGAGCCTCTTCGCGAGTCTTCGTCTTGTCGTTCGTGAGCGTGTTGTGGATGAGGAGGTTTTCTTCTTCCTTGGAAAGGAGCGTAACCGTCTTCACGCTGCTTTCGCGGAGACGTTCGAGCTTCTTGTCGTCAATGACGGTATTGGCATCGACGATAACTTCACCGGTAGATTCGTCGATAACATCCTTGAAGATAACGCGGTCGATAAGGACGCAGACGCCATCGTCGTTGAACTTTTCGGATTCTTCGGCGATGTTGACTTCTTCGGACTTCTTGTAGAAGAGGTTCAGGATATCCTGCGTGGTCTCGAAGCCGATGCTACGGAGCATGGCGGTAGCCGCAATCTTCTTCTTGCGGTCGATGACGAGGTACAGGACATCGTTTTCGATATTGAACTCGACCCAGGCGCCGCGATGCGGAATGATGCGGCTCTTGTAGTCAGAACGGCCGTTGGGCTGGAGTTCTTCGTCGAAGCTCACACCGGGAGAGCGGTGCAGCTGCGACACGACAACGCGTTCGGCACCGTTCACGATGAACGTGCCGTTCTCGGTCATGATAGGAAGTTCGCAAATCAAGACATCGTTCTTGACTTCTTCCTTGAGCTTGGTATCTTCACCGTCCTTCTCGAAAATGCGAAGGGCGAGAGTCGCGTAGAGCTCCATGTTGTAGGTAAGCCCACGTTCGCGGCACTCGGGGATGCTGTATTTCGGTATTCCGAAGTAATACTTTTCGTATTCGAGGGAGAAGAGCCCGTTAGGATCGGTAATCGGGAAGATGTCCTTGAATACGCGCTGCAGGCCAGCGTCCAGGCGCCTTTCCTGCGGGATATCGGCCTGTAAAAATTGCTCGTACGAAGCCTTCTGAACTTCGATCAAGTACGGCAGTTCCAGCTGGAACTTGTTGGAGGAATAACTCTTTCGCTCCGTTGTCATTTGAAATACCTCATCCGGTGAAGAAGATCCTGATTAAGCAAAAAACACCAAAAGCCCGCACTCGCGTGCAGGCGATTGGTAAGAGCAGTTCAAAGAACTGTGAGCATTACTTGAGAGTAACCTTTGCTCCGAGTTCTTCGAGTTTCTTCTTGAGGGCTTCGGCGTCAGCCTTCGGGGCAGCTTCCTTGATGACGCTGTTGGCCGTTTCGACGACCTTCTTGGCTTCACCGAGGCCGAGACCCGTGATAGCGCGGACTTCCTTGAGGACAGCCATCTTCTTGGCCGGATCGACTTCGGCGAGGATAACGTCGAATTCGGTCTTTTCTTCAGCAGCGGCAGCAGCGCCAGCAGCCGGGGCAGCCATTACGACGCCACCAGCGGCTTCGATGCCGTGCGTTTCCTTGAGGTAGTCAGCCAAAGCCTTGGCTTCGAGAAGGGTAAGACCAACGATTTGATCGCCCAGTGCCTTGATATCAGTTGCCATGATGTGTTTCTCCGATTATTCCGTTTAAAATTTTTGGTTTGTGGTTTGTTGTTAAGCTTCCGGTGCAGCGGCAGCTTCAGGGGCTGCGGCTTCGGAACCCGATTCTTTTTCCAGCTTTTCCTGGAGTGCCTTGATCTGGCCAGCAATCTTGCCACCAGGTCCGAGAGCGATGGCGACGATCTGAGCGATCATGCCCTTGCGATCCGGGATCTTGGCGAGGTTGACGACTTCGGAGCCAGGCATGGGCTTACCGTCGAGGTAAACGCTCTTGGCGACCAAGAAATCAGGGTTAGCTTTGTGGAATGCTTCAATTTCGCGGGCAGGCAGAAGAGGATCTTCTTCGAAACCGACCATCACGGATGTTGCACCGTTCAGGAGTTCGTCGAGACCTTCGACCTTGAGAGCGGCGAGCACGCGCTTGAGAAGAGTATTCTTCACAGCGTGGTACTTGACACCCTTAGAAGCGAGAGCCTTGCGCAGGGCGTTGTCCTTTTCGACAGTGATACCCTGGTAATTGAGCAGATAGACGGCGGTTGCGCCCTTGAAGGACTCGACGAGCGAATCCACGGTCTGTTGTTTTTTAACTACAGCTTTCATGGTATCTCCTAGCGCGTCAGTGCCATATCAAGTTTGATGCCCGGGGCCATCGTAGCCGTCAGAGTGAGGCTCTTGATGTATGTGCCCTTAGAAGTTTGAGGCTTGTTCTTCACGACAGAGTCAATCACAGACTTGGCGTTTTCAGCCAGCTGGTCGACAGTGAAGGAGAGCTTGCCAACAGGAGCATGGACGTTAGCGCCCTTGTCGACGCGGTAAGAAATCTTACCTGCCTTGAGTTCCTTGACGGTCTGGGCGACGTTAACGGTCACCGTACCAGCCTTGGGGCTCGGCATCATACCGCGAGGACCGAGGACACGGGCCACCTTACTAATCACCGGCATCATGTCGGGAGTAGCAACGACGGCGTCAAAGTCCAGCCAGCCTTCCTGAATCTTCTGAACCAAGTCAGCACCACCCGCGTAGTCAGCGCCAGCGTTCTTTGCAACTTCAAGGTTGTTGTCCTTGCAAAAAACGAGAACGCGGACCGAACGACCGGTACCATGCGGAAGCACGACAGTGCCACGAACCACTTGGTCGGAATGTTTTGGGTCCACACCGAGATTGAAGTGGATTTCGACCGTCTGGTCGAACTTCAATTCGGACTTTTTGAGTATTTCGATTGCCGCCTTCAGATCGTAGGCTTGATTACGATCAAAAGATTCAGCAATCTTCTTGTATTTTTTTCCTCTGAACATGAAATTTTCCTGTCAGATACGTAACGGTGAATTACCTGCCTCAGTCAACCACATCAATACCCATGGAACGAGCAGTGCCCGCAACCATGCGCATGGCGGCTTCGAGGTCGATTGTGTTTAGATCCGGCATCTTCTTTTGGGCGATTTCCTGGATCTGGGCCTTGGTGATCTTGCCAACCTTCTTACGGTTGGGTTCACCAGAACCACTCTCGATGCCGACGGCCTTCTTGATGAGGGCCGGAACCGGCGAAACCTTCGTGATGAAGGTAAAGCTCTTGTCGGCATAGACCGTGATGACGACCGGGACAATCATGCCCTTGTCGTTCTGGGTCTTAGCGTTAAACTGTTTGCAGAACTCCATGATGTTCACGCCCTTCTGACCGAGGGCAGGACCCACCGGAGGAGCCGGGTTGGCAGCGCCTGCGGGAATCTGGAGCTTGATATAACCTGTGATTTTCTTTGCCACTGTTTTATCTCCGTTGCAAAAACCGTAACATTAAGCGGTAGCGGACTCGACCTGGTTAAAGGCAAGCTCGACAGGCGTAGAACGACCGAAGACGGTAACCATGACCTTGATCTTGGTCTTGTCTTCCATGATTTCGTCTACGACGCCCACAAAGTCCTTGAACGGACCTTCCTTGATGCGGACATTATCGCCAATGCTGTACGGGATTTGGATCTCGCCTTCTGTAGAAATTTCAGGATCAACTCCAAGAAGACGATCGACCTCGCTCTGTTGAAGCGGAATAGGAACACGAGAAGCGCGTGTCATTCCGGCGAAATGGGTGACGCCATTGATGGTCGACACCAGGTGCTGGGTGAGCTTGTCCAGCTCCATTTCTATAACGATGTATGCAGGAAACAGGTTCTGCTTAGAAACGCGACGACGCCCGTGGACGTTGCTCACGACTTCACGGGTGGGGACGAGAATCTGGCCGAACTTGTCTTGAACGCCCTCGCGCTCAATCATCTGCTCGATGTGTTTCTTGATATTGTTTTCCTGACCGGAGAAGGTATGGATAGCGTACCACTTCTTCATAGTGATTAACCCCTACCCATAATCTTGTCGATGATTACGGAAAACACGACATCAAGACCGGCAATATAGCAGCCCATAATGACGCTGAAGAGCATGACAACGAGAGTCGATCCCTTGAGTTCTTCCCAAGTAGGCCAAGTAACCTTCTTCAGTTCCTGGATGCATTCTTTGACATATTGCTGAATCTTACGCATGATGACTCCGGAGGAAATTCCCAGGTCGAGAGGGACTCGAACCCCCAACCAACGGTTTTGGAGACCGTGACTCTACCAATTGAGCTATCGACCTAAGCGGATTTCCTTACTTGGATTCCTTGTGAACAGTATGCTTGCGGCAGAAGCGGCAGTACTTCTTGTATTCCACGCGGGAAGGGTGAAGACGCTTGTTCTTGTCGCAATCATAGTTGCGCTGATTGCATTCTGTGCATTCGAGCACGATGAGTTCTCTAGGCATTTTTAATCCTGATTACTTGATGATTTCGGTTACGGAACCGGCACCAACCGTGCGGCCACCTTCGCGGATAGCGAAGCGGAGCTGCTTTTCCATGGCGATCGGGGCGATGAGGTTCACGTGGATCGTGACGGTGTCACCCGGGGTCAC